>DATGFZ010000052.1:0-12325 GCA_035308805.1 Puia sp.
AGTTTTTCCCCTCCGTAGCAGCTAACGGCAATTTATACTTCTACTCCAATAAGGTAACTGGCTCCGGTATTTATTGTTCAAAATTTGAGGATGGAAAGTACGCCAAACCTGAGAAACTGGATTCAACTATAAATAAAAAAAATACTTCTTCAATCGACGATTGCATTTCGACGGATGAGAAATTTATAATTTTTGCAAGCTACGGGCGGCCTGATTCTAAAGGCGGCGGGGATCTCTATATTAGCTTTAATATCAATGGCGGCTGGAGTGAAGCGGTTAATCTTGGGGAGCCAATCAATAGTTATGCCCGTGAATTCTGCCCTTCAATAACTCCCGACGGTAAATATCTTTTTTTCACTAGCACCAGGGGCATTTTCGATAACGGGCAGGCTAATTTCAAAAGCTACACGGACATAGTAAACGCTTATAAAGTAATAGAAAACGGGCAGGGGAATATTTACCAGGTTGATCTGACCAGGGAATTTCTTGAGGAATTGAAAGCAAAAAGTTTGAAAAAAGAATGAATTGCTGTTGATGCCAAAACTACATGAAAACTTAAAGTAGGGTCTTTTACCTGATTATTAAAAGAAAAGCATAATGATAAAAAATTACTTAAAAAGTGCCTGGCGCAATATCGCAAGGCACAAATTCATCTCTTTTGTTAATATATTCGGTTTAGCCAGCGGGTTAACTTGTTGCCTGCTTATTATTACATACGTCATTAGCGAATTGAGTTATGACAAGTTCAATGTAAACGCAGGGCGCATTTATCGTATAACTCGCCGCTTTTATACTTTGGATGGCACCGAAACCCTTCATCTGAGTTCAATTGCCCCTCCATTTGGTCCTTTGCTGCAAAATGCATTTCCGGGAATTCAGGAGAACA
The DNA here is from genome assembly GCA_035308805.1 of Puia sp. GTDB lineage: Bacteria > Bacteroidota > Bacteroidia > Chitinophagales > Chitinophagaceae > Puia. Next base: position 887 of record DATGFZ010000052.1, read on the forward strand.
CCCGGATTTTATCCAATGGGACAACAATCCTGCATTATAAAGACAAACTCTTTAATGAGGAAAACGGCTTTTTCGCCGAACAAAACTTTTTTGATTTTTTCAGTTTGGATGTGACTGAAGGAGATAAACGCTCCGCACTAAAAAATCCCTATTCGTTGATGATGACGAAAGATGTTGCTCAAAAATATTTTGGCAATGAAGATCCCATGAACAAAACCATTATTCTAGACAATAATAAACATCTTTATAAAGTAACAGGCATTTTTAATCCTTTTCCTGCAAACTCGCATTTACATCCGGATATATTAATGTCATTTAATACACTTAAAGATTCAACCATTTATGGAGAAAATCAGCTGGAAACGAATTTTGGGAATAATTCATTTTATACCTATATTCTTTTGACACCTGGGTATGATGTCAATGTAATACAAAAGCAAATCCCGGTTTTTTTAGATAAGTATGTCCCATTGCAGGGGTCGACAATAAAAATATCGAAGCAAACAAGTCTTGAGATGCAAAAACTCACAGATATTCATTTAAAATCGCATCTGGATGGGGAGATTGAACAAAATGATGATATAAAACATGTATATATCTTTTCGGTGATAGCCATATTTATCCTGATTATCGCATGCATCAACTATATGAATCTTTCCACCGCGCGGTCGGTCCTGAGAGCCAAGGAAATAGGGATAAAAAAGGCGATTGGGGCTCGCCGCCGGGAGATAATAAGGCAATTTCTCGCCGAATCGGTGATAATGGCCTGGGTTGCATTCATCCTCAGTTTTTTATTGTATATACTTTTATTGCCTTATATTAACCGGCTTTCGCATCTGGATCTTGAAGCTAGCAGCCTTTTACGATGGTATATTCTCCTATTGATTTTTCTGCTACCACTTTTTGTTGGTCTTTTAAGCGGTATCTATCCTGCACTGTTCCTGTCGTCTTTTATCCCGGTAAAAGTCCTGAAAGGAGTACTTAATGTTGGAAGAGGAAATATTTCGATGCGCAAAGTTTTAGTGGTACTGCAATTTTGTGTTTCCATAGTGCTGATCATAGCAACCATAGTTGTATTTCAACAATTGCAATTTATACAAAATAAGGAATTGGGATTAAATAAGGACCAAATCCTAAACTTCGCTTATGGCAGAAGTCTGGCAAAGCAATATGATGCCTTTAAAAACGAAATTATGGCCAACAAAGGAATCAAAAATATTGCCCGATCTTCCCGGATTCCTTCAGACAGATTACTGGATGAACAGGGACTGACGGCTTTTGGTGGGAAATCGGTCCAACTTGGAACTATTGATATAAAACAGATATCCGCTGACGATGGATTTATTCCAACCTATGGGATTGAGATTGCAGCGGGAAGAAACTTTTCTAAAACAAGAGCTACTGATTCCAATAATTATGTAATAAATGAAGAGGCTGTCAAAATTCTTGGTTGGAAAGATCCTCAAGACGCAATCGGCCAGGGTTTGACATATGGCGGAATAAAAGGTCAGATCATTGGCGTTGTCAAAAATTTTCACTTTGAATCCCTTCATCAAAAAATCCTTCCCATGATTCTGGTTTATGATCCTTTCTTGAATTTTGTGTCGATAAAAATTGACGGAAATGAAGTTCGTCCCGCTATTGAAAGTATTCGCAGTTCCTGGCAACGTTTTTTCCCTCAAACACCTTTCGACTTTTCGATCCTCGATCAAAAATTTGCCCAGTTGTACAGCAGTGAGCAAGTACAAGAGAGCTTATTTACCATTTTTGCAGGTCTCGCGATTTTTATTGCCTGCCTTGGTTTATTCGGCTTATCTGCCTTTACTATTTCGCAACGATATAAGGAAATAGGGATGCGAAAAGTACTTGGTGCGAGTGTTGGACAAATAGTTATGGAGCTCTCGCAAGATTTTCTAATTCTCGTATTAATTGCGATACTCATTTCTATTCCTATATCTTGGTTTTTAATGAATCTATGGCTCGATGATTTTGCTTTTAGGGTGACGATGGGTGTATGGGTTTTCTTAACAACCGGGCTCTTGGCGTTTATAATTGCATTTGCTACAATAAGCGTGCACGCCATAAAAGCAGCATCTGTTAACCCCATCAAGAGTTTACGGACTGAATGATATTAATAGTCTCTGCAATATTATTTTATAAAAGCAGGATAACTATAAATATGCCAGTGGAATGTTAGCGCTGAACTGATACATGGCAACATGGCTAACATGGAACAGTTCAGCCCGCTGGCGCCAACGTTATTTCTTCGTTCATGGAAAACCGTAACCAGTTCATCCCTTTGTTTTTCAGGTTACGAACTGTTTTTTTGCCGATGACCGTAAGTACCGCAATTTGAGGGTTGGGCACCGGTCAAGCGGAACAACATCCGATTTGGTATAATAAACCCGGCAAACAATAAAGTCATTTACAAAAGACGTACAGGTCTGGGTATCATTTTGTCGGAAAATGAACAATATTTTCAAGCAATACCAAATGGAGAACAACGGAAAACTTTAGAAGCAGATTAAATTTACTGGTGAACCCTTGGTTGAATTAAAATCTTAAACCCATTTGAGATGAAATAAAATTCAATAAGTGCATTGATCACTCCATTCTGAGACTCTTAGCCGGATTTACAACGGCGGCCCTTATTGCCCGAGTGCTGACCGTTATTAGGGCAATAAGAACTACTATCAAATCAGCAATAATAAAAATCCACCAGCTCATTGTAATACGATAAGCAAAATCCATCAACCATTTATTCATTAACCACCATGCAACCGGTGTGGCGATAATGATAGATATCGCGACAAGCTTAAGAAAGTCTTTTGAAAGTAAGGCAGTAACGTTGCCAACGGAAGCTCCAAGAATTTTTCGTATCCCTATTTCCTTTGTTCGCTGTGATACTGAAACCATCACTAATCCAAACAAACCCAGGGATGAAATGAAAATCGTAAGCATGGAGAATATTACTGAAAGGCTGCTCAATTTTTGCTCGGTTTGATACTGCTTGTCATAATCCTCATTTATAAAAAAGTAATTAAATGGATGTTCGGGAAGAATTCTTTTCCATACTGACTCAAGTGATTGAATTGTTTGCTTAATATTTTGAGTGTTCGTTCTAATTGATATATAACTATACCATCCACTACTTATAGGCATTATATGCAAGACCATTGGGGTTACTTCTTGCTTCAATGAATTAAAATGAAAATCTTTCACTACGCCTATTATGATTCCTTTTTTACCAAGCCCCCACTCAAAGTTCTTTCCAATAGCTTTTGAGGGGCTTCCCCATCCCAATTCTTTTACAGCAGTTTCATTTAAGATGAACGCGGAAGAATCACTGCTGTATTTTTTTGAGAAGTCTCTTCCAGCGGCCATAATTATTTTGTATGTGCTGATAAAATCATAATCCACAACTAAAGTATGCATTGTTTGTAAATGCTCTTTTGATACTCCTTCTGGCATCACAACGATATTGTTCAAGGTTTTGCCAGGAGTTGATGACGAAGTAGAGGCTGATTTAACTCCCGCATTTTTTTTAAATTCTTCTTTTAGTCTCTCTTGCATATTGCTTTCTGCTTGGTTTAAAAAAGGAATTGCAATTACCTGCTCTTTATCGAATCCAAGATTTTGTGATTGCATATAAGCCAATTGCTCCAAAGCCACTATAGTCGCAATTATAAGAATAACCGAAAGTGCAAATTGAAAAACTACAAGGGTTTTTCGTAGGGAAAGCAAACTATCTTTTTCATCTATTATCTTTCTAAACACTTTTACGGGGCTGATCTTAGAAAGATAAAATGCAGGATAAATGCCTGCAATAATTCCTAACGAAATAATGAACACAAATAATGAAAATAAAACACCCCATGAAGCATTTGCGCTCAATGAAATTTGTGTTCCGGCAATCCTATTAAAAAATGGTAGACAAATTACAGCAAGACCAATTGCTACTATTAAAGCAATTACCGTTACTAAAACAGATTCACTTAAAAATTGCCCGATCATTTGTTTCCACGACGCCCCTACAACTTTTTTTATACCGATTTCCTTTGCTCTTTTGAAGGAAGTAGCCGTAGTCAGATTAATGTAATTTATGCATGCAACAAGTAACAAAAAAACCGCAATTGCAATAAATATGCGGATAGTAGCGATATTGCTATTGGTGCTTAGTTCATCCTGCAGATTGGAATGCAGATGTATACTTTTCAGCGATTGCAAAAAATGTAATCCAACAAAACCCATTTCCTTATTTCCCTTTCCATTATACTTTTCCATAATATTTGTCATCTTACTCTCGAGTTCAGATGCGGCATCAGGGTTTCGCAACAATACATACGTATAATAGTCATCGTCCCACCAATTAGTCGTATTATCAATTCCAGTTCTCTCTAAGACATTAAATGAGCAAATTATATCAAAATAAAAATGGCTTGATGCTGGCAGGTCTTTGGCAACGCCGGTTACCTTCAATAATATCGTATCGTTACATGTGATTGTTTTTCCAATCGCATCTTCATTTCCAAAATATTTTTTTGAAAGGCTTTCAGTTATTACAACGGAATTGTCACCATTAAGAGCATTATGTGGATTGCCTTTTGCCATCGGAAACCCGAAGACATCAAAGAACGTAGAGTCTGCAAACAAAAATTTATTGGTAAAGAAATGTTCGGTTTTGTATCCAATTAAGGCGTTATAAGGCTCAAATCTTACGACTTTTTCAATTTCAGGAAAATCCTTTACCAATACAGGAGCTAAAGGCCCCGCAGTTTCCGCAAATTTTTTGTCAGGCTGACCTTTTGCCTGTAAAGTGAGTCCTACCCTGTATACCCGATCAACATTTGATCCTGCTCTATCATAATTTAATTCATCAAATATCCAAAAGAAAATTATTAGACTTGCTGCAAGACTAATGGTAAGTCCGCCAAGATTCAACAAAGTAAACGTCTTATTATTCAATAAATTTCTCCATACAATTTTGAAATAATTTTTTAGCATATTATTTTTTAAATAAAATTTATTGCGCATCTACATAGTCGCAATATAAAATTTTATGTTGCACACAAAATTGCGTAAGTCCATATTTACGCGAATTAAAAAAATAAAGAATAAATAAATCAAATTGTCGGGTTTTCGCAAATATTTCGAGAAACACTTAGTAAATAATTTGTTATCGCCGCAGGGAATAAAGTCTGGTTTTTTTGAGATATCAAATTAACGTCATAAGAAGAGTAATAATTTTACACGAATTAAGTAGCATTTGACTTTAGATTTAGAACAGCAAGACCGTTCCAAGATCGTCACATTTATTAAACCTAATGTACCAAAATCATTCACTCGATTATTCTATCAATTCATTTTTAACCATGAGTTTCCATTGTAAAGCCAAGTATCATTACCCCTGTTCCGAGTGTTGGGGTCTGTACCTATCACTCCCCCAAAAACGAATAAGCCCCGTCCGGGAATAAATACACTTCTGTGCTCCGCCCTTGGATCAGGGTTTTCTCTTTTATTTGAATCAATTATTGACCACTTTTTATTAGAGTATTCCCAAAGCTCGTTTGTTCTTTCCTGCTCGTTGAAGCCGCCAAACATCAGTATCCTTCCTTTGTCCGGATCGTAGGAAATAGCCTCATGCAACCGCGCAGGACCGTTTTTATCAGTTAGGTCATTCCAAACTCCGTCTTTAAATTCCCAAAATTCCTTCGATGCATTTTCATTAACATATCCTCCATATATAACAACAGCTCCAAGGGCATCATCATAGGCCATACCATGAGAAGCACGGGGAGTTGGTCCTTTGACATTCAAAACTGTCCACTGGTTATTCTTCAAAATCCAGGTATCGCCAAAATTTTTCGCACGATTCATGCCTCCAAAAAGCACCAATTGTGATTGACTCTTATCAAATGCCATTGTGGCCTGTTGGCGCGGTTCGGGAGACGATAAAGTTTTTAGACTTGACCAGGATTTACCATCGTAGACCCATAGATCATTTTCAAGGCCGGATACGGCACTGCCGCCAAAGAGAAAAATCTTTTTCTTATCTGCATCGTATGCCATAGAGGCATTTAATCTTGCAGATGGCCCTGTAATATTTATCTGGTTCCAAACGCCATTCGTCCATTCCCAAGTGTCATTTAAGGACCTGGAGACAGTATCCTGGCCACCAAATAAAACAACTACTCGGCGATTTTCGTCATATGCCATGGAATATCCACTTCTGGCAGATGGCGAATTTGGGTTTTGCGCGAAAACTTGTACAAACGAGGAAAAAATTAACCAAGCTACAATTATAACTTTCACTTTCATATTTTGTTTTTTAGAGATTACCCGTCCAAAATTCACAATCAAAGTAATTTTTTACATTCGGTCACATTTTTCAAGCAAAGAATTTGATTCTTAATGCAATCAGCACTTTTGAATGCCTTTAGTAAGGTAATCAGTATTATTTCTATTTTTATCAAATCCTGTTTGACTAACTAATTTTTCGGTTCCAAAGATGTAAATATGTAGTTGACAGAGGTACTCTTCCTTGCATCGACGAAAGGACGTAAGTATCCATATTGATCATGGATTTGGTACCAGAAATCTACATCATATTTGTACATTAGGCGTAAATGAGCAAAAAATCCCTGCAGAAAACGGTGCAATTATTTAACAGGGGTGATACTGCCGCTTTTCTCTGCATTTGTGATTAGTATCAGAACGCATTGATGCATTTTATACGAAAATATTTTTCCAGCAGGCAGGAAGGAAAAAAGAGTTCGGAATTTGAAAAAGAAAGGGGAGATCAGTTTGCGACTTTCTTTGATTGAGGCGACCTGGATAGCGAACAAGAATGTTTAAATTCGCACTTGAGACCCATTTCTCTTTTATTTCTCATTTATTGGTTGAAGTCACACAATCTATTTTCCATTCATTATTTAATTTCTTATAAACCGTAAGCCACGCATAATCTGTAGTATTTGTTTGCACTTTGTTTTTTTCTTTTAAGATCACCATTTTGTGAACAACAACATAAGCAACAGAACCATCATCCGAAAAACGGATGATGGGTTCTTCAATATTATCCCATCTTAAAAAAGAATCAACTGAATCAAAATAGGCTTTAAACCGGGCTATGCTTTTTTTTTCGTTAGGAAATTTGATTTCTCCCTGATTTACGAACATGTAATTTTTTGAAAAAAGTGCGACTAGCCCGCTTGCGTTTTTTGTAAAATGAAACTTCCTTTGTGCGGCGTCCAGTAGCAGCAATTCTTTTTTTGCTTTTTCAAAATCTTGTTTGGCGTTGTTTGTACAAGAAAGTAAAAAGAAGAAAGTAAAAATAAGAGATAAATGATGATGGTTTTTTGGGGTGATTTGTTTTTTCATAAAATGATCATTTAAATTTCTCTGCTGCAATTGGATTTTTTGCTAAAATCAAATTGATTTACCACGAAATGACAAAATGCTCTTCCACCTGACAATGCAAATAAATATATCATTTAAAATTTATGTTTTTCCCCAGGCTCCGAATTATTTTTCCCCAACTCAAAACGGAAATATTGAATTGGAGAAATTGCCAGCTGAATCAAATCATGGCTACGGAAAAACAAAAATTATCAAAGCTAAAACATAACAGCCGATGGTTATAAGGAAATCAAAAATAGCATGCTAAAAATTTTTTCTTGTGAATCCGGAATTATTTTGTGTCGTGCAAGATTTTAAAATATTCACCTTGAATTGATAATCGGGATTGATTTATTGATTTCGTAAATATTAGATATCCCTTATGAATGTCAAATGCTCGATGTTTTTTTTATATTTTCTTCCTACGGGAATTTCAAAATTGTCAAACTCAATTTTATTGTTCAAACAAAATTGCAATTTGATCTTTGAAATAATAAACGATCTGTGCACGCGGATAAAATCCATAGTTCCTAAAAGTTCCTCCATTTCTTTCATAGTGCTTCTGACTACAAATTTATCATGCATCGTATACAAAATAGCATAATCTCTTAATGCCTGAACATGAGTAATTATACTGCGATTTACCAAATATTTCTTATTGCTGCTCTTAATTAACAAGCTGGACTCATCTTTCAAATTGTTTACATTTTTTGATTTCAATTCTAAGAGCTCCAAAAAATTAATTGCTTTCTTCACTGCCTGGTCAAATCGCTTGTAATGGATGGGTTTAACCAAATAATCCATTACACCCAATTCAAATCCTTCGAGACTATAATCCAGGAAAGCTGTAGTAAATATAGTAACTGGCCTCTTCGCTAAAGATTGTAACAGCTCAATACCTGTTTGTTCGGGCATTTGAACGTCCAGGAATAAAATGTCCGGCGTTTGTCGTATTAAATAGTTTTTTGCATCCTCTGCAGAATAAAATTGCTTATGAAGGTTCAGAATATTTTCTCGGTCAATATAGCTTTTTAGCACTGTATGGGCAAGCGGTTCGTCATCTACGATTATGCAATTGTATCTCATGCGAGTTCTAAATGAAGATTGACAAAATAAGAATCTAGTTTTTTTTCTTGTGTAAATAGAAATTTTCCGGGATATAATAATTCAAGCCTTCTGGTCACGTTTTCAATACCAATTCCCATGGACTCTATAGCTATGGAGTCAATAATTGGCGGGATATTATTTTCGACACTAAGTTCCAATTCATTTTGTCTGGTTTGAATATTTATTCGCACAAACCCATTTTTTGCGACTGTGTTCAAACCATATTTAAAGGCATTTTCCACTAGGGGCAACAATAACATAGGGGTAATCAACATATGATTATTCCTTTCATTGACTATAAAATCAATCGCAGCATTTGGTCTTCTGATACGTTCGAGTTCCGTATAATTTGCAAGCAACTCAATTTCCCTTTTCAAAAATACTTTAGAAGTTTTCCCGGCTGACAACATATACTTGAGAATGTCTGCCAATCGTAATACCGTTTCGCCGCTTTTTTCTGAGCGTTCAATTATTAGACCATAAAGATTATTCAAAGTATTTAGCAGGAAATGAGGATTGACTTGAGCTTTTAAGAAATTTAGTTCCGCAATGGTTTTTTCAAGTTCGATCTTCTTTATTGTTTCTTTTTGCTCATAATAATCAACAGATATTTTTAGCAAAAATGAAATCAGTAAATAACGACTTGCCATACCCATTTGCGACAAAAATAATTTCCATTCTTGTTCAGGTTTAATATAGCGGCTTGCACTGTTGACATAAATTTCAAGTTTCATATTTATATAGCCAGCGGCGAGAGTAGCAAGAATTACGAAAAGAAAAAATAAAAAATACGCCCTTCTTTTAAAAAACATCAAGTAAAAAAATAAAATGTTTGTATAAACTAGTATTGCTTGAATAATTGTTTTTGAAACAATATAAAGGGCAATAGTTCCTTTATTATCTTGATAAAATGCTCTGCTGTCGGCAACTAATGATACAACAAGGAATATCCAGATTAGGATATGAAATATATATTTTTTTTCCAGCAATTTCAGATAATACATGAAAGCAAATCTCCTGCATTTAATTTAGACAATATTTCATTCGTCGCAAAAAAAGGTTATTTGTCTCATTTTGATATAAGTCCAGTATGACATTTCGGGCTAGGTACTAATTTTATTAAAAATCGTCTTATGCACATTTGGCAATATTTATTATACTCTACCGCATTTTGTTTCACGGATTTTGCGACCCTTGCACAACAAAATTTTATTGATTCTAGCACGAAGCCGGAAGTCTTTGGTCCAAATATTATTTCAACTCCTTATACTGAATGGTCAACGACTTTTACGCCTGATGGTAATACAGTATATTTTTCTCAAGGTGCTATTTATTGCACAATTTGTTTTTCAAAAAAAGTGAATGGGTATTGGACTAAGCCGCAAGTAGCAAATTTTTCAGGATTATGGCGTGATACAGACCCATTTATCAGTCCTGATGGCTCGAAAATATTCTTTAGTTCGAATCGACCAATAGAAAGAGATCGAATGAAACCCGAGAAAACATTTCAACTTTGGTACGTCGATCACATTTCCGCAGATGAATGGTCGGCGCCGAAATATTTGGATTCCCCGGTTAATCTTCGAGGCATAAATAGCGCAGGACCTTCAGTATCTGAAAATGGAACACTTTATTTTTGTTCTGTAAATCGTGACGGTCACCCAGGATGGGGAAGTTTTAGCTCTCGCTGGAATGGCAGGGAATATGAAAAACCAATATTGTTGAAAATAGAAGGTGCCGAGACAATGATGGATCCCTTTGTTTCGTTCGATGAAAAATATTTAATATTTGCAAGTGGAAATGACCTCTATATTAGTTTTAAAAAAAATAAGGATTGGTCCAGGGCAATAAAGCTGCCAACTTCTGTAAACAACGGAAACGCTAACCAATCCCCATCTGTTTCTCGGGATGGGAAAATCCTATATTATTCTTCCGCGAGAGACCGCGGATTCTATCAGCGTAACGTAAAAGGGAAACCATTGAATTATGATGAGCTTGTCACTGAAATGCAAAGCCTTTTTAATGGTGGATTTAATATTCTTATGGTGCCAATTAATCTTTAAGTAAAATCATAATAGTTATGTTATTCTTATGGATAATCGCGTCAATTGGGTTTTCTGCACATGATACTCAGATAGAAAAAATGGTGTTCAAATCCAATTCAACACAACTAACTGGTTTTTTATATAAGCCGGTTGGACCAAAGAAATTTCCTGTCGTATTGATTGCTCATGCTGCCGGACTCCCTTTACATGATGCACCAATATATATCGATCTTGAAAAAAATTTAAATAAAATTGGAGTTGCTGTATTTAGTTATGACCGCCGGGGTAACGGGCTTTCTGGTGGTGACCCCAAAAGCAGTGATTTTAATTTATTAGCTGGGGATTTAAATGCAGCGATAGTTGCACTCAAGAGAAGGGAAGACATAGATTCTACTATGATTGGCCTATACGGAATCAGTCAAGGAGCCTGGATTGCTCCTATCGCATATAGCCAAAACAAATCTGCGATTCAATTCATGATTCTGGTTTCCGCATGTGGCGTATCTCCAGCCGAACAAATGAAATATAGCATGAAAACAGCCTTGAAGAAAGACGGCTATCCCGACAGCATTATTCAGAAGGGAGTCAAGACAAGAAATTTGTTGGATGACTATTATCGCGGTAAGCTACAAAAATGGGAAGTTCAAGCCGAAATTGATTATGCAAAAAACAAACCATGGTTTGGTGATCTTTATTTACCAAACGGAGGACAACTTCCGGAATCTCCGTGTGATACTAAATGGTTTCATGATATGGACTTTCGACCTGCTGATTATTTTAAACAGATAAATATTCATGTTTTATTAATCTATGGCCAAAGAGATCGATGGGTTCCCATTAATAAAAGCATTACTGTATGGCAAGAGCAACATGCAGACATGCAAAACCG
>DATGFZ010000053.1:0-5081 GCA_035308805.1 Puia sp.
AAAAAAAACGTCCCCGGTTGCATTAAAACTAAACCCGCTAAAAAAAGATACCCTTAAAAGTAAAATCAATGGGATCTTTGGGCTTCATCATGCATCACTTGACACGAAACCGGAAAAATTCTGCGGACCTGACACAAATTATTATAATTATGGCTATTCTTATCTCCAAATTCATATTCATAACGGAGAGTATTTACACAATCTCGGATTTCATGGAGAAAACATGACGATTGCCATCCTCGACGCGGGTTTTTTCGACTACCTCAGTAATCCCGTTTTCGACAGTGCTTTATTAAACAACCAGGTTTTGGGAACTTATGATTACGTGAACCTGAAACAAAGTGTAAATGAAGAGAACGTCCATGGCGCTTATTGTTTTTCGATTATTGCTGCAAATGTATCGGGACAAATGGTTGGCTCGTCACCAAAATCAAAATTTTGGCTTTTGAAAACGGAAGACGTGAATTCAGAATACCCGGTTGAAGAACAAAATTGGGTTGCCGCAGCCGAATTTGCGGATAGTGCGGGGGCAGATGTCATTTCAACTTCGCTGGGTTATGATTATTTTGACGATTCCTCTTTTAATTTAAATTACCCGCAGCGCAACGGACATTATTCACTGATAAGTATTGCGGCAAATTTTGCCTTTGCCAAAGGAATGATTGTTACGGCAAGTGCCGGCAATTCCGGAACGGCGACGGATGAAACAAAATATGTAGCTTGCCCGGGTGATGCTGACAGCGCATTGACGGTAGGTGCAACGGATGTGAATGGTGTGATCGCTTCTTTTTCAAGCTGGGGACCCAATTATTCGGGAGAAATAAAACCCAATGTTGTTTCTGTTGGTGAGGGGACAACCATTGCTGCGCCGGACGGAAGTATTGCCGGCGGTAATGGCACTTCCTTTTCAAATCCGAATATAGCAGGGCTGGTTGCTTGTTTATGGCAGGCGTATCCTGAATTTACCAATCGAGAAGTTGTCAATGCCATCCAGGAAAGTTCGAGCAAGTTTAACAATCCTGATGGTCGTTATGGATATGGCATTCCCGATTTCAAAAAAGCCTATACCATATTGATGCAACAAAGATCACTTCAAACATATATTTCGTCGCTGAGCAATAAATGGATAAATGTATTTCCCAATCCCTATATTTCCAATTTTACCGTTTTATTAAAAGCCCAAACTAACGGCAATGCCTATTTTCAATTAACCGATGCGCTGGGCAGGGTAATTGAGACAAAGTCAGTAGCCATTTCTCCCGGTTTATATTACGAGATCAGTTTCAACAATGCGCCTTTGCTGGTAAGGGGTACATATTTTATTCATTATAATGATGCTGCAAATAAGGCGGTGTTGAGCGTTGTCAAACAGTAAAGCTTGCCGCGTACATTGTATCCCCTTTTTTATCGTATCCCCTTAATACCTCGGATCGTACCAATTCCAGATGGAATTTTGATTGGATCAGGTCAGTAACTTCTTCATTTTCCTTTTTAAAAACAGAACAAGTAAGATATACAAGATGACCCCCATTTTTCAAACAGGGGATTATATTGGTAAGAATCTTATTCTGCCGTTCCTTGAATCTTTCAATTTCATTTTTTTTAAAAAAATACAATGCTTCCGGAGTTCGGCTCCAGGTACCGCTTCCGGAACACGGAACATCAGCAATGATCAAATCGAATTTTTGTGTTTTGAGCGTTGCCTTTGGAGTAGATAGATCGGTGATGAAGGATTGATATTTGGTTATCCCTGCCTCAACAAACCTCTTTTTTAAATTGGCCAAAATCGATTCCCGGATGTCTGAAACCGTTAGTTTTACATTTTTATTCAAATCAACCAGCAGGATTGATTTGCCTCCACTACCCGCGCAACAATCCCAGGCGGCGATCGGAACGTGACGAGCAGGGAGCGGAAAAAAGGCGGCTGTTTTTTGAGAAGAATAATCCTGAATTACTACTTCTTTATTTATTTCAAGTACGCCGTCAATTTTTGTAGCATTGCCAAGCGCAATATAGGTTTCATCAATCCGCCGGTACTGAATATTATTCATTGCCAATTTATTGATAACTGAGGCTTCTTTTCCCGGCCTGATTCTTAAAAACAGATCTGGTTGAACCAAAAATGATTCACAAAATTTTTCATGGTCAATTCCGGCACTCAATTGGTCTTTCCATGGAAATACATCGGTAATTGAGAAGGGATAATCAATAATTGCCAATTTTTCTTTCAATGAAAAGTGAATGGTCTTATTCCATTCAGGTTTGTAATGCGCCAGAAAACCATTTGATAAATAATTGCACAAAAAAATAGCTGTCATCATTTTTTCTTCGACCGGTAAAATTCTACACGCATGTCCAAGTCGAAAATACGAATAGCAGAGTTCAGTGATATATTTTCTATCATTTGAGCCAAACTTTTTATTAATCCCAAAATATTTTTTCAGGTAATGCTTCAAAGGAATTGAACCATCAAATCCTTCAATTAATTTAACTGATGTGTTGAAATGAGATTGGTAGTGCATGCAATGATGTGTGCTGCAAGTTTACGTTTTTTTCCTCAGCCATATGTTCTAAGCGTATGAATGGTCTCCATCAGATGCCGTGCCTAATGATAAAAAAATTGCCAGGTCAGCAACCGGTCACGGTCCCGTCATTGGTAATAATTCTTGTTGCTTTTTGCAGGCTGTCAAACGTAAGTGGTGGTGTTGAACTTAAACTTCTGGTTGCAATCCTGTTTGGCCATTTTCATTGAACCAGGCATCCTCATTGATGATTTCCTGTACTCCCGGCATTTCTTACTTTGGCGCTTGTGTGTTCAATTACGCATTGATCATTTTCTCCCGCAACCATTGCATTTATTGGCACCGGGATTCCTTTTGAATTATAGGTGAATGAACTTCCTTCGGATGAGGGTTTCCCTATTATAGATTTTTTTCAATATAAAAATATCTTCGAGTGTCTGCGGATGAAGGCATTGTAAACGAAATTGTTATGAAATTGCAAATTACAATTCCAGCAAAGTCCTTAACGGATCTTTTCCAAAAAGAAGTTGATCGGGGTTTTCAATGAGTTCCTTTACTCTTACCAAAAAACTAACTGATTCGCGTCCGTCAATAATACGATGATCATAACTTACTGCCACATACATCATGGGGCGAATAACAATTTGCCCGTTTACCACCACTGCGCGTTCTTCAATTTTATGCATTCCCAAGATTGCAGATTGCGGAATATTAATTATTGGTGTACTCATTAAAGAGCCAAAAACGCCACCGTTAGTTATCGTAAAAGTCCCCCCCTGCATTTCTTCCATACTTAATTTATTGTCTCTTGCTTTTGTTGCCAGCTCAACAACTTTCATTTCAATTTCAGCCATGCTTAAACTTTCTGCGTTGCGGATGACCGGAACTACCAGCCCTTTCGGCGCGCTAACGGCAATTGATATGTCACAATAATTATGATAGACTATTTCATCCCCGTCAATGTATGCATTGACGGCCGGCCATTCCTGTAACGCGTAACAGCATGCTTTGGTAAAAAAACTCATGAAGCCAAGATTCACGCTGTGCTTTTCTTTGAATTTATCTTTAAATTTTGTACGTACGGCCATGACATTACTCATATCCACTTCATTAAAAGTGGTGAGCATTGCCGTCGTATTTTTGGCTTCAACCAGCCTCCGTGATACTGTTTTGCGCAGGTTGCTCATCTTCTCTTTTCGTTCATCACGTCCAAACATTGGCTGTCCGGGATTTCTGCCTGGGTTGGTCAATGCATCGAGAACATCGTGTTTCAATATTTTACCTCCGGTTCCGGTTGGACTGATGGATCTTGTGTCAACTTTTTTATCAGAAATCATTGCGGCTGCGACAGGGGTGGCTTTTATCTCGTTGGCAGATGATGGTTGTCCGTTAGATGCATTGACGGGCTCCGCTTTCTTTTCTTCCTTCTTTTTTTCCGTAACTGTTGATGCAACCTGTTGCTTGCCATCTTGCGACTTTTCAGGTGCTCCCGCTGCTTTCTTTTCTTGCTTTACCGCCGTTTCATCAATTTGTGCAACTATGTCTCCTATTTTTAACGTGTCACCTTCCTTACCTATTGTTTTTAATGTGCCGGCTTTTTCGGCATTCACTTCAAACGTCGCTTTCTCACTTTCTAATTCCGCGATTACTTCGTCACGATCAACGTACTCCCCGTTATTTTTTAACCATTTCACCAGCGTTACTTCACTGATGGACTCTCCAACTGATGGAACTTTTATATCAACCATTGAGATTTTATATTTAAGATTTAAGATTTTTTAATTTTGGTTATGCTTTGATGCTGGTATTTAGACTCTATTTTTTTTGATAGCTGGCTACCGCATTGACTTATTTCGCCATCAGTGCATCTCCCTCTTATATAATCGTTTCTTTATTCATTTTTGTCTGACCCTGACTATATTTATTTGGTGCATGACCCCTGCAAGAGCTCTCTGAATCAGAAAAATCACATGAAATTCGGGTTCTGGAATCCGCTCTTACATAAGCACCTTATCACATTTCAAATTGAAAACGCGGTTTCAATAATTTCGTTCTGCTCCTGCTGATGGACTTTGCTATAGCCTGTCGCCGTTGACGCGCTCGGTTGGCGACTGATGAATCCGTAATTCAGGTTTTTCAAATTCATTTGTAAAAAGGAAGCTGCGCCCATATTTAACGGTTCTTCCTGCACCCAGAACCACGTTGCCTTAGCATATTTCTTGTACAAATTTTCCAATTGATCAAAAGGCAACGGATATAATTGTTCCAGCCGGATTATCGCAACATCTTTCTTATTGTCTTTTTGCTGGCGTTCAACCAGATCGAAATAAATTTTTCCGCTGCAAAATAAAACTTTTGTGGTATCGCCTGCATTCACAAAATCATCATCGATCGTTTCTTTAAAACTGCCGTTAACAAAATCCTCCATCGCAGAATAAGTTCCGGGGTGACGAAGATTAGCCTTTGGAGAAAAATTTATCAATGGTTTTCGTAAAGGCCATGCAAGCTGTCTTCTGAAAGCATGAAAAAGGTTCGCCGATGTGGTTATATTGGTCACCA
>DATGFZ010000054.1:0-4567 GCA_035308805.1 Puia sp.
CCAGCGATTGTTCTGCTTTATAAAAAAGCGTAATAATTTGGGCATCATCAGGGCTTAAAAGTTGAATCGCTTCATTCACCATTTTTATCCGCGATTTTTGTTCAATGGTATTTGCTGAAAAAGATGATTCGCGATTTTCCAGCTGGAAGGCTGTTTTTTCATTATCAATCGATATTGTTTCTAATTTCTTTTTTCTTAAAAAAGTTATACTGCTCGTCCTCGCTATTGTATACAACCAGGTGCTGAATTTTGAATCACCTCTGAAATCAGCCAAAGAACGGTAGGCTTTCACAAAAACGTCCTGCGAAACTTCTTCTGCATCTTCCCTGTTCTCCGTGATTCTCAATACCAGCGTAAACACGTAATTCTGATAGCGGCTAACCAGCTCAGCAAAAACCTGCTGGTCCCCTTTAAGCACGTGGCTAATGATTTCCGTATCTGTCAGTCCGGTATACATGACGACTATAAGACTATTTTTAATCGTTTGAGGTTACAAGGTAGATACATTATTATATTTACAGCTGACCACACGCTTAGCAAATGATTTGGGAACCTGCTTCAGGGATTCTGGTGGGGGTCCTGGCCTTGCACCCCGCATGCTCCGGGAATCATATGAAAGTGGGTTTAAATTTAGTTGCCCGTCGCATAAATTTATTGGGGACAATTCGTGTCAAATCTTTTAATTCGTGCTATTATATTTTCTGACCCTGTAACCTCGGTCAACCAACAATAGTCATAGTTTGCGAAATGACGCTGAAAAGAAGTTCTTGAAAAATCAAAATTTTTGAAAACTTGTAACCCCGAAACAATTTCAGTAGTCTTAATAAACAACATATACTAAACAATAAAACATTTTTTATGGGAGCCGATGTAATAGCCGTATTTATACCAATATTAGTAAGCCTTGGAGCTTTTGCCATGATATTTGGTATCAGATACCTTCAGAATAAGGAAAATATTTCGATGATTGAAAAGGGCATGAACCCTAAATTGATAGAAAAAAGGCCTACTCCATACCGCAATCTTAAATGGGGATTGTTATTGCTTGGCGCAGGGGTCGGCTTATTTTTAGCCTACCTGTTGGACAATTTTGTTTTCTATAGAATCCACAATGGCTTTGACAACGACGCTAACGTAGCCATTTACTTTGCGCTCATTGCAATCGGAGGAGGGGTGGGTTTAATAAGTTCTTACCGCATCGAAAAAAGAGAGTTGCTCGACAAACAAAAGGAAGATTAAATACCCTCGAACCAATACGCATATCAAATTGAAAAGCATCTTTTTAAAGATGCTTTTTTGTTTTGGTGAACTTTCCAGGTTGTTAAATGTTTTCTATCTTTTTGCTTATTCGTCTACCCATAAAATTTTTCCGGTAAAATTGCCGATAATGATGGATTTTTGCACAACTCCAATTGAATTATAAACTAATTGATTCATTTTCAAATTTATTTGACATGAAAAATTTACCTAAGAAAGCCGACGGCACACTGGGGATTCTTATCCCAGGGTTGGGTGCAGTGGCTACAACATTCATTGCTGGTGTGGAAGCGGTGAAAAAAGGGTTGGCTCAGCCTTTTGGTTCTTTGACTCAAATGAGTAATATCCGCCTTGGAAAAAGAACGGAGAACCGTTTTCCGAAAATCAAAGAATTTGTTCCGCTTGCTGCATTAGACCAGATAAAATTTGGCGGATGGGATTTGTATTCCGATAATGTTTATGAAGCCGCGAAAAATGCCAGGGTACTTGAGCCGGCATTGCTGGAACAGGTAAGAGCAGAACTGGAAACAATCAAACCGATGAAAGCTGTATTTGATAGATCATTTGTCGCTAACCTTGATGGAACAAATGTCAAGCAGGCAAAATCTAAATTTGATCTGGCAAAGGCAGTGATGGACGATATTGAAAATTTCAAAGATGCAAATGATTGCGAAAGGATTGTTATGGTTTGGTGCGGCTCCACAGAAAAATATATTGAGCAATCTGAGGTTCACAGCTCCCTTGATAATTTTGAATCCGGATTAAAAAATAATGATCCGCAGATTTCGCCCAGTATGATTTATGCCTACGCAGCATTGAAACTGGGGATTCCATTTTCAAATGGTGCTCCCAACCTCACCTGTGACATTCATGCTTTGATCGAATTGGCAAAAGAAACGGAAACGCCTATTGGCGGTAAAGATTTTAAAACCGGGCAAACGCTGATGAAAACGATACTGGCTCCGGGTTTGGCGGCGCGGGCGTTGGGAATTCGCGGTTGGTTTTCTTCAAATATTTTAGGAAACCGGGATGGATTGGTTCTTGACCACCCGGATAATTTCAAGACCAAAGAGGTATCCAAGCTTAGTGTGCTTGACGATATTTTGCAGCCGGATATTAACCCGGAATTATATGGGGATTTATACCACAAGGTGCGGATCAATTATTATCCGCCTCACGGCGATAATAAAGAGAGTTGGGATAATATTGATATTTTTGGATGGCTTGGCTACCAGATGCAGATAAAAATTAATTTTCTGTGTCGTGATTCTATTCTTGCCGCGCCAATAGTTCTGGACCTTGCTTTGTTCAGTGATCTGGCAAAAAGAGCAGGTATGTACGGAATTCAGGAATGGTTGTCATTTTATTTTAAGTCACCTCAAACTGCGCCAGGTTTGCGGCCTGAGCATGATATCTTCAAACAATTAATAAAGTTGCAAAATACATTGCGGCACATTATGGGCGAGGATCTGATCACGCATTTGGGCTTGGATTATTACCAGGAATTTATTGAGGCTTTATGATTTTAGCGCTGGCAAAAATTATTGCTACCGGTGGCGGAATCGGTTATATAAAAAAGGGATCCGGAACCGTTGCGGCCTTTGCGCTTTGTGTAGTATGGTATTTTTCTTACAGAGATCATGCGCCAAACCATTGGTTGACCGCGGGCATCACAATAGGCATTTTTGCTCTTGGCGTCTGGTCCGCAACGGCGGTTGAAAAAATATGGGAAAAAGACAGCAGTAAAATTGTGATTGATGAAATTGGTGGTATGTGTGTGAGTTTGATTTTGGTTCCCGTTTGCGTTCCCTACTTGTTAATTGGTTTCGCGTCGTTCCGCATTTTAGATATTACCAAACCATTATTCATTCGTCGATCCGAAACTTTACCAGCCGGATGGGGGGTAATGGCAGACGATCTGCTAGCCGGCATTTTCACTAACCTGATTTTGCAAATTGTAGCCAGGTTCAATCTGTGTTGAACACCGATTGTATACCGGTACAACGATGTAATCATTTTGTATTGTAGGTATATCCGATCGCTTTAAAATGGGTTGATTAAAATATTTTGATTGTTTTATCGTCAACAGTAGTCGTAAGGAATTAATAAAAGTTTGTTTTAAAAAATGAAGAAGATTAAGTTAATCGCATTGGCAGGTATTTGTTTATTTGAAACCATGACCGGAACTGCACAAACCATAACCGTTACCGGGACAGTAAAAGATGCAGTTACCCGTCAGCCGTTGTCAGGAGTGAGCGTATACATAAGAGGAAGTAAAGGTGTCAACACGGATTCACTGGGAAATTATTCTATTACCACGTCGCGGGAAATGATCCCTCTGGTCTTTTCAATAATTGATTACCGAGATCAGACAATCATGATCAAAAAGGATGAAAACCGCCAGGTGAAAGAGCTAAATGTGTTTCTTGATCCCAGTACAAGTGTTTTAAAAAACTACACGGTCACTTCGAAAAAGAAACCGAAATATCATAATAAAGATAATCCCGCGGTCGAGTTCATGCGCCATGTAATAGAGAATAAAGATAAGAACCGGCCCACGCACTACGACTTTCTGGAGTTTGAACGATATGAAAAATTACAAGTTTCGTTAAGTAAGGTTTCCGTTAAAATAACGAATAGTAAGCTTTTTAAGAACTACCGCTTCCTGCTGGAAAATGTGGATACATCAAAAGTGGAAGGCAAATCCTTGGTGCCCGTTTATCTCGAAGAAAAATTGTCGAACGATTATTACAAGAAAGAACCGGAAAGAACAAAGTCATTTGTTCTTGGAAATAAAAAAGTGGACTACGGTCAGTTTATTGATACAAAAGGCGTCGGTACTTTTTTGAAAAGGTTTTATGAAGATGTAAATGTGTACGAGAATAATGTTTCATTGTTCACCAATACTTTTTTAAGCCCAATCGCTGAAAGTGCTCCGTCGTTTTATATGTATTTCATACGGGATACCATTGTTGATGATTCTGGCCGAAAACTACTCCAAATGTATTTTACGCCCAGAAATACACAGGATCTTTTATTTCGCGGAACATTGTGGATCACATTAGACGGCAACTACTCTATTCAGAAGGTCAGCATGACTGTTAGCCGTAACAGTAACCTTAATTTTGTCCGCGAGTTGCGCATCGAGCAAAATTTTGAACGTTGTCCCGATGGAAGGTATAATATTGCGAAAAGTGATGTTCTTGCAGAAGCCGGTATCAGCAAACAAAAGTGGGGTGGGATTTTTGGAGAGCGAAGTATTTCCTACAAAAATTACAAATTCAATGTACCACACGAAAATGATTTTTAT
>DATGFZ010000055.1:0-4766 GCA_035308805.1 Puia sp.
AAGAAAGTGGGGGGCAGATCACAACACTCACCGGTAGCCCCATGGCAAATGATGTAAGCGGTGACACCACATCCGCAGAGTTCCTAACCATAGGCGGACTGTTTATGGACGTACCCAATAAGATATTATACATGGGGTATAATGCAAAAGGAATACGCGAGATCAATCTTGCCAACGGACAGGTAACTACTATACTTCCTGCAGTGGATTCCAGGTCAGCAAACGCATCGCTCATCAGCAGCATTAATGTAGCCTTGCTCGTAAAAGATTCTAAAGGTGATATTATTTATTCTGACGGTACCTGGATATATAAAGTAACGTTTGGACAATAAAACAGAAAAGATCCCAAGTCGATCCGTTGCGCGAGCAAAAATTAACTACATCTGCCACCACGCTGGCGAAATTTTTTTACGGTTATACATTATCGTTAGTATCTGGGATTTACCTCGTATCGTTTTGGCAATTTAAAACCATTCATAAACTTTTTTCCCTGTTCACGCTGTAGAACCACCATTAACTTTTCTGGCCCCAACGCTTGTTCGCAAAACTTTATTCAACCCGTGACGGATGGAAGCAAAACCTGAAATATCTTTTGTACGGGCGTAACTCAAGCCATAAAACCCATGCCCCCCTGAACCCGGGTGTCGCTAGTTGGGATGAGGCAATAGATTGATAATGAATTATTGGCAATCAACAAAATTCGCCGCTTTGAATTCCGGTTCAATCGATGAAGTTTTTATAATTAAAAATCCCCGGTAAAAAAGCGCCTGTACAATAAATTCCACGAAATGGCCATTTAAATACTCAGTTCATTTATTACGTATATCCATTCTAGTTATACCTGTTGGTTATATTTTTTTCATCATGCAACCTTAAACCTTCTTTTTCGTATATATACTCAATACCGGATCGAACTTTCTTTTTTAACTCAATGAAGAACCATGAAAAAAATGCTGATCATTTTGCTGATCATGCACACGGGGATTTTTATGCGCGCACAGCAAAACCTGGGAATACGAAATAGTAATTATGCTGGGATACAGGGAGCATTAATCAATCCCAGTTCGATAGCTGATTCCAAATTAAAATGGGACATAAATATTATTGCTGTCGATGAAGTTTTTGACAATACCTTTTTGTTCGCACCTAAAAACTCGCTTAATTTTTTGGGATTTAAAAAAATTATTAAGGGGGCTTTAAAAGAAGATCTTTTCACTACCCATTTTGATCCGCAACACCCAGACAAACTTTACAACGTTACATTTTCCGGAGAGGCTTTAGGTCCTTCGTTTTTTTTGAAACTTCCTAAAAAGCAGGCGATCGGCTTTAGCGTAAGCGCAAGAGCCTATGCCAACATTAATAATATTTCGGGTACCTTATCGCAAAACTTATTTGATTATTTTTTAAACAAGAGTTTGTGGGGTACCGAGCTTCACGATAATTCCGCGAAAATAAATGAAATGAGCTGGATGCAATATGGAGTTCATTACGCTGCTGTTTTATACAATGACGGCAGAAACGAATTAAAGGCCGGCATCAGCCTCAATTATCTGTTGGGAAACACCGCCGCTTTTGTAAAGAACACACACATCAATTATCGAATAAATGACTCAAGCAATTTTATTTTAAATAATTCTTCCATAGATTATGGCAGAACGGACATCAACAAGCCTGCAGATTTTAATAACGGTCATGGATTTGGAGCAGACATGGGATTAACCTACTTACATTATAATTCCGATAGTAAGAATTATTTGTATCGAATCGGTCTTTCTCTCATCGACCTTGGAGCCATTAATTATAAAAATAATTCTGCTGCTTTTCATCTTCAGGCGGACAGTGTGAATCTTTCAAATTGGCATCAATTAAAGTTTTCGAACAATATAGAATTTGACAGAACAATAAGTGCTTTTTTTTATCAGGGCGATTCCACGAAATCCTTAACTGCTGATCATTTCAAAATGGGTTTGCCTGCGGCCATCAGCATACAGGCTGATTGGAATTTCCGCCAAAATTATTTTATCAATGCAACCATTATCAAAGGATTTGGACATGCTGATGGGCAAGGAGTCGTCAGACCCGATGTGTATTCGATCACTCCGCGATACGAAACGAAAATTACAGAAGTAAGTGTACCACTATCTCTTTTGTATTACGGACATCTGAAACCTCGGATGGGCGTTGCTGTTAGATACAGATATTTCTTTATCGGAGGTGATGCGCCTGGAAGTTTGTTGAAATTAAGTAATCTGGAAGGTGTGGATTTTTACGTCGGTGTTCGTTTTTTTGTTTTTGACAACAATGTCAAATAATAACTCGGAACTATGCAGTCAAAAAATATTTTAACAGGAATCGGTTTGCTAACAGCAATCGTGTTGGCCGGCAATTGGAATGTAGATGCTCCAAAAGCAAAAATAAATTTTAGTGTAAAAGGCCCTTTTGGAACGGTGCACGGGAGTCTTTCCGGCTTGAAAGCGACAATACAGTTTGACGAAAAAAGCCCGCAGGGGGGTTCCTTCTCGGCAATTGTTGACCCGAATACCATCAGCACCGGGATTGGCATGCGCAATCATGATTTGAAAAACGAAGAAATATGGCTAAACACAAAAAAGTATCCCGAAATAGGTTTTCGTTCAAAGAAAATTGAAAAAACAGATAAAGGATTTAAAGCAATGGGCGAATTAACATTGAAAGGCATAACCAAACCGGTTGAAATACCTTTTACTTTTTCCGGAAATGGATCTACTGGTGTATTTAAAGGCGAATTTACCATTAACCGCGAAGAATATAATGTGGGGAAAAAGGGTGGATCCGTCGGGGATAATATTGCCGTTACCCTTGAGGTGCCGGTGACAAAATAAGTCTGCGATTTAATTTGGGGTATTAAGTAACTCGTTAAAGGAAAAGAAAAATGAAATTGCCGTTAAAACACTCATGTCTTACAACGACTGAATGGTGTTTCGGCGTATTATTTTCAATTTACGGAAATGGGAAGCGGGTAGACCGACGACCTTTTTAAATTGCGCGGAAAGATGAGCAGCACTGCTGTAATCGAGCAGTTTTGCGATCTCAGTAAGGGTGTGATCTTCGAGCAACAACAGTTCTTTTATTTTTTCTATTTTAAGGGATATGGAAAATTGCTCAATGGTGCTTGCTTGCATGGTCGAGAAGTAATTCGACAGGTAAGCATAATCATAATTCAATTTTTTGCTTAAATAATCAGACAGGTTTACTTTGATGTTTTTTTTATTGTTGATGTATTCAGCGACAATCGCTTTGATCTCATCAATTAATACTCCTGATTTTGATTCAACGAGTTGCAGCCCCGCTTTTTTGATCGCCGAATCGAAAGCTCTTTTCTTTTTTTCAGATATCAAGCCTTTTATTTCTGCTTCACCCAGTTCAACTTTCACAGGTTCAACGCCTATTTGTTTCAACGCATGCCGTACAACAACCTTGCAGCTTTCGCAGGCCATGTTTCGAATGTACAACTTCATATAGCAGATTTTGGGTTTATAAAAAGAAATTGGAAAATTAATTTAATGATTGGCAAAGTAAAACTACATCATTGACAGATTGTGCTGAGGATCTTTATATAATTTTTTGATTTTATTTCAACATTTCGTGGATTTATGGAAATGACCTGCTTTCAGGATAATTTTCGGATTTATTTATTTTCAATGACAATAAGCAATTCCCGCATCCTGATTGTTGAAGACAATCCTGACATTCTCGAGTTGTACAGCATCATGCTTAGGCATAATAATTACGAGGTCCTCGGAAGAGACCATATAGCGGAAATCAAACCGGTCATCAGGAATTATCTGCCGCAGGTAATCATTCTCGATATGCTTTTATCCGGATTGGATGGGTTGGATATATGCAGACAAATTAAAGATGACCCAACAACCAGGCACATTCCGGTTGTCATGGTCTCGGCGCACTCCAGCGGGTTAGAAAAATCTGTTGAAGTCGGCGCAGATTTCTTTCTGGCAAAGCCTTTTGATATGGCTGCATTTCTAGACACCATTTCCCGCGCTATTGATTTAAGAAAGCAATACAAGTAGTTTGTTATTCGTAAAGGGGTAGCCTTGGAACCACGTTGGTTTCATCCAGTCCCTTTGACCATTCAGATCATTTCACCTCGTTTCATCAATTAAGATGCGTCTTTATTGTCTGGAGCAGGTGCGAAAGCTCATACGGCTTTGCAATAAAAGCTTCCGCCTGAACTTCTTTGATATTATTTCCCATCTCTGCGTTTGCCGAAAAAAGTATTATCGGTATATGCCCCGTCTTCGCCGACATTTTTATTCGCCTGCAGATGTCACGGCCGTCGGCACCGTTGAGAGAGACATCCAGAATGATGAGATCAGGATTAAATTGGGTAATGCTGTTATCGATGTCCTGCCACCTGGAAATGGCCTCTACAGAAAAATCGTGCATTTTTAATGTCATCTGCATCAACACGAGTATGTCAACATCATCATCGAGAACCAGAATCTTTTTCATTTTGATCAATTAACGGTAAAGAAAAATAAAATGCCGAGCCCTTTTTTTCAGCCTCAACCCACATTCTGCCGCCGTGTCTTTTAATGATATCCATGCATATATATAATCCCAATCCAAATCCAGAAATATGAATTGATGTATCTTTCGAACGATAGAAACGCTCAAAAATATTTGATTGTTCTTCTTTCGAAACGCCAATTCCAAAATCTCTTATTTTAATAACTAATTCACCATCTGTTTTCGTACTCGCAACGATG
>DATGFZ010000056.1:0-9609 GCA_035308805.1 Puia sp.
ATGCAATTGACAAGCTTATTGCTGCCCAATGTATAGGCACATCTATAATCCACCAACCACGTAAATTAAATATTCCTGCAGGAATTAAAAATGCGCCAATTAATATTAGCAACCATGCTGAAATTGATGCAATAGATAGTCGATATTCTATGAGCGCTTTTGTTGATTGAAATCCAAACATTGCAAGGATAGTTAAAAGAATAATAGGCAGAGCTCTTCCAATTCCATGAATAAAACCAAGAAGAGCGCCACTTGCTATATTAGCAGTGCCTGCTATATAAAACAAAAGAACATAAAATAATGGATTTGGACAACCAATACCTGCATTTCCAAGTAACAAGCCTAGAAAAAAACTTTTAATGTAATCACCTTTTTGTTGTAATTTTTCAGGCATTATTGAAGCAAAAAATGGTAATCTAATTTTAAATAAATTAAATTGTGATAATCCAAAAATATAACCTGCTAATCCTGCAACAATAAGTAGTAATGGTGTAGCTGCTTTTATTCCTAAAATTTCTCCTAAATAAGCCATTGCAATACCATAAAATGTTATTGTTAGACTTAGCCCTAAACCAAAAAGAAGAGCCATTATGAGCCCTTTTGCATAATCCTTACTCATTGCAAGAGGAACAATTATAAAAACTAATGGAAGAGTACAAGGTAGTACTATCATTGAAAGGCCTGATGTAAAAGAAAGTAATGACATAAAACCAAAAGTACCGCCTGCTATTGTTTGTTGCTTTATGCTAGCTAACCATATTAATCCCAGTATAAATATAATAAAAATAGTGGTTGCTACGGTAATTAAAATTTTAGTTAAATTATTATTCATAATATATCTCAATTCCGTCTTTATCTTTCCAGATATAATCCTGTTCTACTTGTTTATTGTTAACAATAAACTTTGGTTTTTCTTTAAAATTAATTTCAAAATCTTTAGGGATTAATTCAATTTTAAAATCACTCCAATCAAGAACCTGTTTTGAGTCTTTGTCTACTTTTATTAAACCATGCCAGTGGTTTATTCCTTTTTGTGAATGCGTATGATTTCTACTGAGATTTCCCTTTTCATACCCCAAAGGTATTTCTTTATTTCCCTTAAGTATTTTTAATTTTGAATGGATATGAGCTGTCCAAAAACATTCTTCTTCTTTTGTTATTTTTGATTTTTTGCAAATAATTCTTGATGGCTCACTTATATCACTTTCACCACCAGAAAAGTAGTTGCCTGACCAAAAAAATAAAATTGTTATAAAAATAATAACAATAATAATGATAATATTTTGAATCTTTTTACTCATATTTTAGATGTATCAAGATTAAATTATGAAAGTAAATATAAAAGAAAAGAACCAAAAAGGGATGGTGATTAAAAAGTTTATTTCTTGTAAGTTTGAGGTATGAGCTTTGAAACCCATACCCCAAGAAGACGTTACTCTAAACGCTTTTCTTCATGGACAATTATTTTGTCTAAGTTACGAGCAGCATCTTGTGCCTGTTTAACGCTCCCCATAGCAGCCGCTTTTATATAATCACCATAATACTTTCTGAATGCTGGAGACTTAGCTGCGATCTTTAATACTCTTTGGCCTTCAGCTAAAGTAAGTGCCGGTAATCCTACAGCACCGATAGATTTGAAAAGTGGTAATCCAGTAGCTTGTGTTATCGCAAGCCCTACAATTCCGTAAGTTAATGGTGAATTATATCTTGATCTCAAGTGTTTCTTTGCAAAATCAGAAACTACATTTGTAGTTTTTAATGCATCTCCTAAATCTTTCATTTCAGAAAAAGGTTGAGCAAAATCTGGATTTTTAACTTGTTCCAAAGTCTTATCAAGTTCTTTCATATATGTAGGTAAAGAATTTCTCATGCTACGAGCAAATTCAGGATCTCTTGCGGCTTTCGTCAAACTTTGTTTAACCTTCAAAACTTCATTCAATTTCATTTCAGCTGGCGCTGTTTGATGAAACAAAGGTAAAACATCATCTATAATTTCTTTCTTTAATGGCGTTTGCACATTTTTAGTTAAGTCTTTATAGAATTCCATATTTGCTTTTAATAAGTTTGGAGATGTTACAACTTCACCAGGCTTGATTGCTGCTGCTGCTTCTTGTGCAAACTTATCAACTTGTCTTGATGCTAATCTACTGCCAACAATTGGAGTTAGTAACATTGCACCTGCTTTAGCAATATTGCCTTCGGTCTCTGTGCCACCAACTTTTTCAGTTGCTAATTTTGCAAGGTTACCTATGCCACTTACAGTTGCCGCAGCTTTAGGTGAAGTGCTTAATAACTTTCCAACCTTTTCAAGCTGTTGCAACCTACTTAACTTTCCAACTTTCCCAAGTAAGCCGCCAGGTGTCAGAAACGATGCTATATCTTCTACAAAATTTCCTAACCATTTCTCACCTTCGCTTCCTGGTTGGAGTTTTCCAAAAATAGAATCAACAGTTTGTTCCGGTAAGTTTTGAATTGTTTTAATGGATTCAGGAACTGGAATTTTTCCCATCGATAAAAAGTTTGCCAGGTTGAATGGTAAACCTACAAGTGAAGTAATTCCTTCACCTGCACCTTTAAGACCACGACTTCCCAAATATGCAGCAGAGTTTGCAAGATCACCAAAATTATTTCCTTGGCCTTGTTGTGCTTGTTCGTTTTGTTGAGCAACTTGCATCTTAGCTAAAGGATCTTGAGCTTGTTGTAGTTTTTGTATAGGAGAACCTTGCGCCTGATCCAATGCTTGATTGTAAACTTGTTTGCTACCAGGTGAAGTTGCTTCTTGATCACTACCAAATTGATTTAGGTCTCCATAATTCAATCCTTGTGCCTGTTTCTGAACTCTAGCAAGTTCACTATTTATTCTTTTGATATTTAAATCAATTAGCTGTTGTCTTACATTTGGTGATTGTTTTAATGTCGGAAGTTTTCTTCGACTGCTTTCAAGTTGGGCTTCCGTTGCCCCGGTCGGAGTAAGCGATTCCAACAATGATTCAAAGAGTTGCGATTCTTCTGGTTTTCCAAATCCAAAGATTCCAGATGTCAGCTGGCGACCACTTTTATTTAAATCTCCAAGTTGTTGATATGTTTGTAGTTGATTATTAAGGTCGGCATATTGGTTCTGTAGCTCATTGAATTTAGGTTGAACAGTACCAACCTCAAATGCCCTTTGCTTTTGTCCAAAGTTTTGTTGATGTTGACGTTGCGACTCAAGAAAGTTTGCAATAGGAACAGCTTGTCCTGGACGTATTGATCCACCCTCCGGCATTCTACCAAGAAGTTGATCCAAGGCACCACCACTTTGTGATCCATAACTTTGTCCTTGTTGTTGACCCTGTTGACCTCCTAAAAGAGCCATCAAGGTACCTAATTCATTTTGGCCTGCTTGATTATATGTAGATTGTCTTAAGCGTTCTTTCAAAACTGTTTGCAACAAATTTTGATCCAGTCCTGACAATGCTTGTGCGTCTTCGGGAGAATACATTAAAGCCTGAAGGCCTTTAGCATTTCTTTGTCTTTGCATTTCTTCTAAACGTAATGCTGCAAGGTTTTTTAGACCTTGCGAAAGACCTTCTCCTAAGGATTTTCCTAGCATGCCTCCAAGAGATTCTTGTTGGGGTAAGATATAAACCATGAAACACCTCTGAATTTAAATTTAAATTTTACGTAAAATTCACTTTCATCATACATCAAGAAAAATTTGATTTGTACAACGTTCTATGAAATTTATATGCACAATTTTTATCAATAAAATATTAACCCAAAATTAATTATTTTTTATATACAAAAGTGAAGTTTTGTAAAATTTATTGATATGTATAATTTTTTGTTGTAGTATCTTGTTGAGTTAATTTTTGTTATTGAGGGAACTGATGAGTGATAAATTAAATTTTATAAAAGAAATCAATTTAAGTACCGATCAAGATATTGAGATGCCTGCTGAAGATTGGCAACAAGCGGGTGAGATTGTCGATCGTTTAAAAAGCCAGGGCTTAATAAACCAATCAGAAGAATACATGCAGGTCTTTCGTGATGAATCTGATTATAGAAGAATCGAACTCGAGCGTCTTGAGAAGTGGAAAGATATGGATCTCAGTTTAGCCATCACAACCTGGTTATTGAACATAACAACATCAACACATGAAACTTATAAGTATGCAATTGAAGATTTAAAAAAAAGAAATTTAATAGTTACAACGATTAATAGTGATCCAATTAAATTAGGACATTTTTATTACCAACCTCACTCAAAAATTCTTAATGATATTAAAAATATAGATAAATCAGATGACCCTAAAGAGGATGCTAAACGAGAAAGTGCAAGACAAGTAAAAGCTGCTGCTTATATAAGCTTCACAAACTGGTTGCATAACACCACCAACGGCTGGTTCAGAAAAGCAATACCTACATCTAACACAACCTTCTATAACATTTATGATAAATGTCAGTCTAATGCTTTAAGCTTAAGTGAATGGTATAACTTCATAAGCGAACTAAATAAAATTAATAAACGTGATGCACTTATCGCAAAAGCTCTATTTCAAGGTGCAAAGCGAGTATCTGAAGTTGTCAGTCTACAACTAGATCAAATCAGTTGGGAAAAAAACATCATAAATTATAAACAATCAAAAAATAAAACAATTAAATTTATTCCTATAAATTATCCAAAGAATTTTATGAATGAATTAAGTGAATACATTACATTAACAGCTGATTATAGAAAAGATTCTAAAGATGTATTTGTTACACGTAATGGTAAATGCATCACACGTTTACGTTTAAATTATTCCTTTGCAAAGGCAGCAGAAAATTGCGGAATTAAAAAAGTTAGTCCTCACTCACTTAGAACGAGTTGGATTACGTATGCCAAACAACAGGGCGTGCAGGATACAGAAATTATGAAGGTTACCGGACATAGCTCAAGCCGTATGGTTTATAGCTATGATAAAACAAGTTTAGAAGATAATTGTACTAAGAAGTTAATGTTAATATGAAAGATTTTAATAATGGTTTCTTAAGATAAATAGCTTGAAAAATAAAAAGCCGAAGATTTTTCACGGCCTTCGACTTTTTAAAATTTTAAAATACTCATAAAGAATATTTTAAATATGCAAAGTTATAATTTCATAGTAACAAGTTATATACATTTACACAAGTGTATATATATGTAATTATGTTTTTAATCTCAAGGAACCTCAAACACAAGAGGTTCAAATGTTACAAAAAGCTACGGTTTCAAATACAGACTTATTACAGTCCCTACCTGATCTATTAAATGCTGACCATTTAGTTTCACTTGGGCTTTTTAAGAGTCCTGAAGCTGTTTATGCAAGCAGAAAAAGAAAACTACATCATCCTGACTACCTTAAAATTGGTAGAAAATATCTATATCCAAAAAGTTCCATTTTAAAGTTTATAAACGAACGGATGTCCACAGGTTCAAATCCATCTTCAATATAAAAGGATATGTAATGTTAAAAAGGATGAGCCCACCAGAACATAAATTTCCAATGGGCAACGATTCAATGTTAGATAAGTTCACAAATCATAACACACCTAATAAAAATGAAAACAATAATTTACCGCTAAGGCCATATCAACGCGACTGCTTAGGTGAAATTAGAATATTTTATTTAGCGGGAAAGTGCCGTCTTTTGGTTTCTATAAGCACTGGCACAGGAAAAACTATAATTTTTGCTTGGTTGATAAAACAGATTAAAACCTACATAAAAAAATCTAAATGTCGGGTATTGGTAATTGCTCATACAACAGAACTCTTAGATCAAAATTATAACAAAATATTAATGTGCAATCCCAATTTGGATATTGGTCGAGTTGATGGCGATCATAAGAAGTTTGATAAAGAAGTAGTGATCTGTTCAATTCAAGCTGCTGCCGTGCCTGCTAATTTGGAGAAGCTCTTAGAACAAAACTTTGATCTCCTTATATATGACGAAGCGCATAGAGCCGCTACGGCTTCCGCTCGTTACGTTATTGAATATCTTGGTTTTGGAAAAGGTACAAAAAAATTACTCGTGGGTTTTACTGCTACAGCTTTTCGTAATGATGGTAAAGGTTTAGGCGAAGTTTTTGATCACGTGGTTTATGAAAAAGATATAAAATACTTTATCGAACATGGTTACCTAGTTCCACCAATAGGTATCAAAATTGCTACAGATATTGATCTAACTGGAGTTAAAATATCTGATGGAGATTTTCAAGCAGAGAGTCTCGCAAAGATAATGGACACGCCAGAAATGAATCAGCTGGTTTTTGAATCATGGCAGAAAAATGCAGCAACAAGACGAACCATTTGCTTTACAACTTCAGTTCAGCATGCAAAGAATCTCAATCAATTATTTAAAGATAACGGAGTTGCTTCAGAAGCTGTTTATGGCGATATGCCAAAAGATGATAGAACAAAAATAATTGAAGATTTTAAATCTGGAATTGTTCAGGTCTTGTTGAACGCGTCTTTACTTGTCGAAGGTTTTGATTCTTGTGAAACTTCATGCGTAATAATTACAAAAATTACAAAGAGCAGAGTACAATTTTGCCAGATGGCTGGAAGAGGCTTGCGTTTAGCACCTTGGATGAACCCTCCAAAAAAAGATGTTATTATTTTGGACTTTAGCTCGAAGGGACATAATTTATGCACCACAGCAGTTCTATATCATGATTTTGATATTCAATCTAAAGACAAACAAGCAAAGAAAGAATTGCTTGATAGCTTGCCACGAGATCTTAATCGAAAGTTAAAACTAGCAATAATAGAAGTAGTTGAACTTAATTCTGATTTGTTAAGCCAAAGTTTTAATTGGGAAAAGAGGGAGAGAATATATTTCATTAAAGGTGTTGAATCAATCAAGCTTGAAATACGTCCTCAATTAAATAAAAAATATGAGATAGTTTTATCTAGTCCAGAAGATTACCAAGTAATACGTAGCGACCTGACATTTGAATACGCTTTTTCAGTAGCAGAAGAATTTGCCAAAAGAAATAGAAAAATATTTGTGTTTGCTGATAGAGAAGCAGAATGGCGCAAGCTACCAATATCTGAGCAACAAATAGCAATATTTAAAGAACATGGTTATACAGCAGGAATTGGTGAACTTAGGCGAGGTCAGGCGCGAGAGATAATTAACAGTGGAGTGCTTAGAAAAAATAAAAGATATAATAAGTAATTATAAAAAAAGGCCGGTTCGTAGCCAGCCTAAGATTAAATAACCAGGAGCAAATAATGAAACATGACATCTCTAAGATTAATCCAGCAACTTCATGTAAGCAAGATTTAAATCACACTGAAGATTTCCAAAAAGTAATGAACACTGATTTAACAACAAAAATGTACATTGTATTTGGCTGGAAAGGAAAAGATGAAAAAAATATTAATCATGACAACGATACTTGGAAAGAAATAAATAAAAGATTAGATACCATAGGTGCCCAATATGTATATAACGAAATGGATCTTGAGGGTTGGTATATTGATGCAAAATATGAAACAGAACTTTTTCAGATAGCTGAAGAACTTAAAATAAAACCTCATGAAATACCTTCAA
This sequence comes from Puia sp., assembly GCA_035308805.1. GTDB lineage: Bacteria > Bacteroidota > Bacteroidia > Chitinophagales > Chitinophagaceae > Puia. The sequence goes on from DATGFZ010000056.1 coordinate 7,560, forward strand.
ATTATAAAAACTTTGAAGAATTTAGATTCGAAAAAATAAAAGACAACGTAAAAATACTCAAACTAAAATGTGAAGAAATTAGTAGAAGCTTATCTAATACATTAGACATCGATAATCCCCTAACTGAAGAAATGCGTGAGTTATTCCTACAAACTCCAAATGGTAAATCTCTTATAAAATTTCTTAATAAATATCAAAAAGAAAAAACCAAACTAAGGCTATCTAACATTAAAAATATCTCAATTAATATTCAATTCATTAAAGATAAACAGCCGCATTTTCTTTTTAATGATGCACCAGAAATGCCTAGATTAGTTAATATAAATGAAAAAGGTATACATAAACCTTTTATAAGAAAAGGAATAGTAGCTGAACTTGTTGGTGCTGGCGGTATAGGTAAAACACATTTTCTAACACAATTGGCTATATGTATTGCTTCTGGTGTAGAGTTTCTTGAAAAATATCCAATCGAAGAAGCGGGCTATGTTCATCTTGTTCTTGGAGAAAATTCAGAAGAAGATATACATAGACTTTTGAGAAAGACATACAAAGCTCTTGAGTCAAAGCTTCAAGATGAACGACTAAAAAATACTGATAAGTATTTATCTGTAATGTCTGTTACTGGAAAAGATGCCTCATTTATTAATAAAGAAGGTTTACCTACTGAATTTTTTAATATATTTTTGGATGCCTTAAAAAAACAAGAACCAGAAAAAGGTTGGTCATGCATCATACTTGATCCAATTTCCAGATTCCTGGGGGCAGATGCTGAAAATGATAACGCAGCAGCAACACGCTTTATTTCTCTTTTAGAAAAAATGACCTTAGAACTTAAGGGAAAGCCTACTATTTTATTTGGACACCATATGAACAAATCTGGAGTAATGAATAAAAATACAGATCAAACAGCAGGCCGAGGATCAAGCGCACTCACAGATGGCGCAAGATTACAAATAAATTTGGATAAGGTAGATAATGAACCAAATCAAATTAATATGAAAGTTGTTAAAACTAATCATACAAGCATAGGGACACCTAAGATTCTAATAAAGGATGAATCTGGTTGTTTAAGTTTTCTTAAAGAAGCAGAAATTAAAAAAAAGAAACCTGCTAGACCAGGTAACAAGAATAAATCTGCAGAAAATGACAATGATACAAATTTAGATAGCCTTACTCAAAGCTTAATAGGTCAGTAATAAAATGGATGCAACAAAAAATAAACAAAAAGATAAATCATTAGTAAACAATAAACATCATTTTTTAATAGAGCATTCTTCGGGTATTACAGAATTATTACCAATCAAAAGTAAAGAAGTTCTAAATATAGTAACTGTGCTTGAACATATTCGCTTAGAACTAAAATTTGAAGAAGAAATAGAGCCTGCTGCTATTTTTGATATGTTAAAAAATTTTATCTCTGCTATGTGTACTGAAAATCAAAATGAAATACATGACAATATAGTTACAACAACATTAAAAAATATTATTGAATTTAATTTAAAGACCATCAATAATGAAACAGAAAAAACTACGGAGAAAAAATTTTATGAAGAAAACTTGTTAAATAGCCCTAGCATTGTCAATGACTTAGCAGGCAAACTAATTTCCTTTTGTAGATTATTAAAAACCAATCTGCAAAAGCCTACAGACAATGTCTATGTAATCGATGAAATGTTTTTATGGGACAAAACTCTTCTGAATATCCTTAATGCAATAGGGGAAGAGGGTAAAAAAACATCAAAAGTATTAGAAAAAGAGTCAAAAAAGAGATATAAATTATACCTTGAAACAAAACAACCATCACTTAGCTTATGGCTCAACTTAAATTCATCAGAAAAAAATCCTATTTACCTATCTCCAGCATTACAACTTTTATTAAAGGTTGCATGGGAAGAAGATCTTCGAAAAAAAGTAGATTTCGGTAAAAACAATCCTGCTGGTGTCACAACCACATTTTTCCCTGAAATTAAAAATATGGTATCAGTGGGAAACACAATTCAAAAAACAAACTCACAAATTCGTATGTATAACAATGGTCATTTAATAGGAT
>DATGFZ010000057.1:0-3869 GCA_035308805.1 Puia sp.
CGCGTTTGCCGTGGTGATTTATTTTTTGTTCATTTTCTTTTATATCATTCAGTATTATTTTAGCATCATCAATATTTCCTTTATCAATTTCCTCTCCCGCTTCTTCAATTAATTCAGTATTTACATCTGAAAAATTATTTACAAAGTTTAATGGATTTTGTATTTCGTGTGCGATGCCAGCCGTGAGTTCTCCGAGACTTGCCATCTTTTCTGACTGGATGAGCTGAGATTGTGTTGCCTTGAGGTTTTCAATGGAGGTTTGGAGCTGGTTTGTTCTCAATTCCACTTTATCCTCCAATATTTTATTCTCTTTCCTCAATGCAGCTGAACGGTAAGCGATAAACCCATAGATGCTGCCCGCAGCAACAAGCACATATAAAACATAGGCCCACCAAGTTCTCCACCAGGGTGGCAGGATACGAATGGTGATGGATGTGCCGGTTTCATTCCATACTCCCTCTGCATTGGCCGCTTTTACGGTGAACGTATAATCGCCGGGGCTTAAATTATTGTACCGTGCCTGCCTGATGGTTCCTGAATTCACCCAGTCCTGATCAATCGGAGAGAGTCTGTACGCAAACTGGCTTTCACTGCCCCGGTTGAAGAGCAGGCTGGTAAAATGAAAAGTGAGTTCGTTCAGGTCATGGGTGAGTTCAATGTCTTTTGTTACTGAAATATGCATGGGCATTTGCCCGTCTTTTCCAATAATGGCCGGTCTGCCATTTATGTCGAGATCAGTCAGGGCAAGCAATGGGGCAATGTCGTCCATTTTGATCTGGGCCGGGTAAAAAGCACTTGCTCCCTTTTCACTGACGAAGTATATCTTCCCGTCAGCGGTTTGGCCACCCGCACTGTTAAACCTCAATTCCGGCAAACCATTTTTTTGGTTATAGTGCTGGATTTTCCCGGTTGCCGGGTCGAGCCGGCAGAGTCCGTTGTCAGTGCTAAACCATACTATACCCGTGGGATCTATTTCTATTCTGTTAACACTATTGCTGGGAAGGCCATTGGTGGCGCTAAATGTTTTCAGTGTCTCCCCTTTGGGGCTCATGAGTAAAAGTCCATACAAGTGATCCCCCACCCAGAAATTGCCCGTTTTTTTGTCTTCTACTATACAGATCGCGCACTCAGGCCCGGTGGATCTATGCGCAAAGGATACAAATTTCCCGGTGGCAGGGTCATATTTATCAACCCCTCCCTGGTCTGAACCGATCCAGATATTTTTCTTTGAATCCTCTGTTATGGAATAAATACGACTATCCCCCAGTCCGTTATAGGTCCGTTTTGCAGCCGCAATATTAAACAGTTGTGCTTCCCGGGGGCTTACTTTTGTTACCTGAATCCCCCAGAGTTCTGCGTGTAATGGCGCGGCCCTTATCCAATGCCCGTATGAATAACCTTTATCAGACTTGTATCTTAAGCGATAGGACCCTTTATTCAAATGTATCGTACCGGCCTTTATCCGGCCATTTCCATCACCCAGGGTATTGGAAAAATCCATATCCCAGATTATCTTCCCGGATATATCTTCAATCCATCCATGATCAGAAATATTTACACTGGCACTGTTTATCTCACCCATGCCGGTCACCAAAAGGTCTGTGGGCCCCGCGAGATCAAAACGGTTCGTGAAATCGACATTTTCAGTTGGGTGAATAATAGCTGAGATCGTTCGGTCAGGAGTTGTGTACTGGTTTATGAGGTCAAATAATTCAGAGGTGTATGTGGTATCTGCACCCTGGTAGTGGGTAAACTTGTTGTTGTCATAATCAAAATGATCCAGACCGCTGGGTGTACCTATCCAGAGGGTACCATCAGCAACAGCCGTTAATTCGAACACGTTATTGGTACTGATACGGTTGGTGTTAGCGCTGTCTTTCACAAAATGAAAAAAGGTCCCTTTCTTTCTGTCCATTAAATTGAGCCCTCCGCCAATTGTGCTCACCCAAAACCTGCCTTTATTATCTTCTACTGTGGCGGTGACTGTTTCTTTGCTTAAAGAATTTGCCCTGTGGTCGTCATGCTTATAGTGTGTGTATTTCCCATTTTTTCGATCGTACCTGTCCAGACCTTTACGGGTGCCAAACCAGATAATGCCTGGTTCTGATGGTGACTCATAGACGGATGTCACGTGAAAATCCTGCAAACCATTGCCCTTGCCCGGTATATTTTTCAACAGCGGAAATTGGCTCGTGCGGGATTCTTTGTTAATACCCATGCCATTAGAGGCCATCCAGACCACGCCGGCGCGATCAACAAGAATCGATTCAATATCTCCCCACAAAGCATCTTCCTGTTTTTCATCTAGTTCATATCTGGTGAAAGAATTCGTGCTACGCTTATAAAAGTTCATTGCTGATGGCTGCGAGGTATCAAACCAAATATCGCCTTCCGTGGTTTCATAAAAGCTATTTACGAATCCTGCCCCCGGTGTCGAGAGGTCCCCTGGCTTTGATATATAATGAGTGAAAATGTTTGTCCGGGGTTCGTATCTGTCGATTCCTTTTGGGTGGGTTATCCAAAGAAACCCTTTTTTATCCGGGAAAATAGATAGGGTGGTATCGCTTTGAGGCGTTTTGGGTTCCTTGGCATCATGCTTTACATGTTTGACCTCCCCCGTTCCCGGATTCAGGCTAAATAAGCCGCTGCCGTTATTGTAAGACGACAGGTAAAGCGTGCCTTGTCCATCCGTTGCAATCATCATGATTTTTTTAAAATCTTCAGTCATCGCCGGGCCTATTTTAGGATGGCAGGGTATAAATTTGCCTGAGCTCCTGTCAAGTGATTGCAGAATATTTCCGTCTGCGGCAAGGGTGATCACCCAGATTTTTCCGTCCCTGTCTTCGACAAATCCATCCCTATAAATACCATTACCCTCCAGGTAATGCGGATTATGGGGATCGTTGCTAAAATAAACCCAGGTATTTGTCTTTGGATCAAACCTGCTTAACATTTCGGTGCGATTAATCCATCGTGTTGTCCAGATAAAGCCCTGCTTATCCTGATGAAAGGAATTGATAACCTGAACGCCGTAATCACCGCCGTTTTTGTCAGGATATTCAATAAACCGCTGTGTGGCTCTCTCAAAACGAATCAGGTTTTCAGCACCGATCCATATATCGCCCTGCGGGTCTTCCATTAGTACACCTATGTTTTTTCCCCTGCAACCCAATAAATTGCCTTGCGCATAGGGGAACAAGGTCATTTTGTCCCCGTCATACCTTACCAGTCCAAGCTGGGTGCCAAGCCAGATAAACCCCAGGTGATCCTGTATCATGCACCTAACCTCATTGGCAGGAAGACCATCGGCCACCGTCAGGTGTTCAAAGCGGATGCGCTGAGGACTTTGTTGGGCAATCGATAGCGTTGCTGAAAGGCTAAATACAAAAGGCAAAAATATTTTACTCATAGAGCCTGTTCTTTAAATGTCCGGAATGGGTAATTGAATAATAAACTCAGTTCCTTTATTCTCTTTTGTTTCCACTTTTATCTCACCCCCATGTGCCTTCACAATATCATAGCTCAATGATAGTCCCAATCCCGTACCCTGACCCGTCGGCTTGGTAGTAAAAAATGGCTGAAAGATTTTGTCAATTACTCTTTGCGGGATGCCATTGCCATTATCTCTAACGGTGATCAGCACGTTATTTCCGGATTTTCTTGTTCCCACAAAAATTGTCGGTTCATATCCTTCACCCTCTGACTTTCGTCGCTCTGCCAATGCATAAAATGCATTGTTATAAAGATTGAGTAACACCCTTCCAATATCCTGTGGAATGATATTTATTTTTCCAATGCCTGGGTCAAAATCAGTTTTCATTGTTGCATTGAACGCTTTGTCTTTTGCTCTCAATCCATGATAAGATAAC
>DATGFZ010000058.1:0-5270 GCA_035308805.1 Puia sp.
CAGCATATTCTGTTATGCGTAAATACCATTGACGCAATTTTTTCTTGACCACGGGGTAACCGCCGCGTTCGCTTACGCCATTCACCACTTCATCATTTGCCAAAACCGTTCCCAGCGCTTCACACCAATTCACTTCGCCATAGCCGCAAAATGCCAGGCGATACTCCATTAAAATGTCCTGCTTCATTTTTTTGTCGAATGAATTCCAATCGCCGGAAGAAAAGCTGGTCGTTGCCAGTTGCGAGTTGACGGGTTGTACCTGAAATTGAGAATTTGGAATGGCATGGCTGGCATTTCCCTCTTTCTCAAAAACGCTTATTAATGAATCAATGCTTTCCGCTTTCTGCGTATTGCGATTGTAAAAACTTTTAAACAACTTCAAAAAAATCCACTGCGTCCATTTATAGTATTCGGGATGGCTGGTGTTCACGGCCCGGCTCCAGTCAAAGGAAAACCCGATCTTATCCAACTGGGCGCGAAAATTTTTTATATTCTGTGCTGTGCTTACGGCGGGCTGTATCCCATGCTCAATCGCGTATTGTTCTGCCGGCAGCCCGAAAGCGTCATAACCCATCGGGTGCAATACATTAAATCCTTTCAATCTTTTATATCGGGCAAAAATATCACTGGCGATATAACCCAGCGGATGTCCTACGTGCAAGCCCGATCCGCTTGGATATGGAAACATATCCAGCACATAATATTTTGGCTTCGGTGAATCATTGCTTACTGTATAAACTTGATGCTTCTTCCATTCAACCTGCCATTTTTTTTCTATCTCGCGAAAATTATAATCCATTTGTTTAACTAAATGATTTAAGCAATTGTCAATGATACATTAATTATTGTCCGTTCAAAAAAAGGTTGGGAAAAAGTTAAAGCCTTTACCTTTCAAAATAACGATATGCCTGCCACGTTTTAGAAGGCAACAAAATTACGGATTGTGCTGCTAAATCTGTTATTTTTGCGAATTACTATTTCGTAATAACCAGCAAAAGTTTTTTACCATGGCCCAATTTGGAAAAGGTTCTGCCAAACGTTCCAAACCATCTTATTTTATGGTTATCCTTGGCGTTTCACTGGTGCTGTTTTTTCTTGGAATGCTCGGATGGATAGTTATCAACGCAAATAAACTCGGACAAACTTTTCGCGAAAATATCGAAGTGCAGGTTTACGTCCGGGAAAACATCAGTGCCAAGGACAGCGCAGCAATTATACAGTATATCGCCTCGCAGCCTTATACCAAATCATACGAATACGTTTCAAAAGATCTCGCAAAAAAGAGATACCTGCAGGATGGCAATAGTGACTGGGCGGCAGTTTTGGATAAAAATCCATTGCCGGCGAGCGTCAATTTTAAGATAAAAAGTGATTACGCCTCTGTTGATTCCCTCACCAAGATCCAAACTGATCTTTCACAGAACCTGAGCGTGAGCGATGTTCATTATAACAAATCTCTGGTGATGAATCTCAACAACAACATCAGTAAAATAAGCATCGTGCTGCTGATCATTGCCGTGCTCACTTCTATCCTTGTCATATTTCTTATTGACAACACCATTCGCCTTGCCATGTTCAGCAACCGTTTTCTCATTAAGACCATGCAAATGGTTGGCGCAACACGCTGGTTTATTGCAAAACCGATGGACATCCGTGCCCTGATAAATGGATTGATCAGCGGATTGATCGCTGTTGCCGGAATTTTGGCGATCATTTTATTGACTGAACGATGGATACCCGAAGTAAGGGCTCTCCGGGATTATACATTGCTAAGCGCACTATTTGCCGCCATGATCTTGCTGGGGATCCTGATTTCATTGGGCAGCACCCATCGGAGTGTAATAAAATATTTGAAAATGAAACTGGACGATTTGTATTAGTGAATGGTTGGCGGATGGTTGACGAGGCGATAAAAACCGGGATTTTTCCAAGCATCGATCAAGAACCGTAAACTAGCAACTATTTCCTATATTTGCCCCTCAAATTTTTCAAACATGGCAGAGATTAAAAAACCGAAAACTTCAAATAAACAAGGCTTCGATACCACTCCATTATTTGGAAAAGACAATTACCGCTGGATGATCATCGGCATTGCCATTGTTGGATTGGGTTTGATCCTGATGGGCGGCGGCAAAAGCAAAGACCCGAATGTTTTTGATCCGAACCAGGTTTATAGTTTTACGCGGATCACCATTGCGCCAATATTAATCCTGATCGGATTGGGCATAGAAATTTACGCGCTCTTCAAAGGAAAAAAAGAAAGCAATTAAATCAGAAATAATTTAAAAAACGCCGGAGAGTTCTTCGTCGTTTTTTTTTCGATCAGAAGCGGGGGGCATCAGGTTTAAGGCGCCACTTCACGCGGCTTAACCCCTGCACCTGATGCCTTTCACCTTTTATTGCTATTTTTACTCATCAACCAAATCCAATTGCATGAGCATTGTTCAAACGATAATTCTTGCGGTCGTTGAAGGCTTAACAGAATTCCTTCCCATTTCATCAACAGGACACCTTATCATCACCAGCAGTTTTATGGGCATCGAAAAAGATGAATTCACTAAACTGTTTGAAGTTGCTGTCCAGCTCGGTGCAATTCTTGCGGTAGTTGTGTTGTACCGCAAAAAATTTTTCGATTTCAGCAGGTTAAAATTTTATGTCAAACTGATCATAGGAGTCATTCCCGCGATCATTTTGGGACTTTTATTTTCCAAAAAAATCGATGCATTGCTGGAAAGTCCGATGGTTGTCGCTGTGAGTTTATTGGTTGGAGGGATTATCCTTCTTTTTGTGGATAGCATTTTTATAAATCCCCTTATCGATCGTGAATCAAAAATAAATGTGCGCCGGGCATTTATTATCGGTATTTGGCAATGCCTTGCCATGATTCCCGGAGTCAGTCGCAGCGGCGCTTCTATTGTTGGTGGCATGCAGCAAAAACTTACCAGAAAGGTGGCCGCTGAATTTTCTTTTTTTCTTGCAGTACCTACAATGTTCGCAGCTACAGGCTATAAACTATTCAAATCATTTAAAGAACATCCTGAAATCTTAAAAAATCATTCCAACCTTCAGGCCCTCATCATCGGAAATATCATTGCTTTTATTGTGGCGATGATCGCCATAAAATTTTTTATTGGTTTTTTACAACGACATGGATTTAAATTATTCGGTTATTACAGAATTTTAGCGGCAATCGTTTTGTTGATGCTGATTTGGCAGGGCGTAATTCATTGATGGAGACACCGCGCATCATTCAAACTTGATCATGAAAATAATCATCTTCATTCCAATCGTTATCTTGTTTCAATGCTGCATGGCACAGGAATACGAGACCGTCACTTACGTCAATAAAAAAGGCGAAGAAGTAAAAGAAAAAAAAGCCTTTTTCCTGATTCAAAAGAAAAAACTGAACAACAAATTATGGGAGATCAATACGTATGAAATATTTGGGCCGATGCTCACATCCACCCAATCAAAAGATGAAAATGGATCAATAAGAAACGGGATTTATATTTCATATGCAAGTGGTTTTACGGACTCCATTGGTTATTTTAAAAACAATCAAAAAGACAGCATCTGGAGAATATTTACGCACAGCATCAATAATGCCTTAGTAAAAGAGTTGGAATATAAAAACGGTAAACTGATCAGTGAAAAAGATTCGACAGCAATAAACAAACAAATAGATCATTTTCTTGATTCCGTGAAATCCCATCAAATGCCCCCAAAGGTCGAAATAGAATCAAGCTATACGGGGGGAGACTCGGCCTGGCGTCAATACCTTTTCAAAAATTTCCATTATCCGGAAAGAGCAATAAATAATGAGATCCAGGGAAGAGTTATTGTTGAATTTATTGTCAGTAATGACGGAAAAGTGGACAATACCCTTATTGTTAAATCAGTTGAATATTCTCTCGATAAAGAAGCATTACGCATTATAAGGTTGAGCAGCAATAATTGGATTCCGGCTTTTCAAAATGGCAGAAAAGTAAAATCATATAAAAAACAACCCATTGATTATAAATTGCAAATTCAGAAGTAAACAGCCTTGTCTTTGTAAATAAACAACCAATGCGAACTGCTTCTAAAAAAGTTATTGCAGGATGGGCAATGTATGATTGGGCAAATAGCGCCTACAACCTCGTTATTACTTCAACCATTTTTCCTGCTTATTACGACGCGATCACCACAACAAAAAATGCAGGTGGTGAGGCCATCAGTCATAAAGTAAATTTTTTGGGATTAACTTTCCAGAGCGCTTCATTATATAATTATGCGTTGGCTTTTGCTTATTTGATTATCGCGCTCATTTCGCCGATTTTATCTTCCATTGCCGATTATAAAGGCAACAAGAAGAAGTTCATGCAATTTTTCTGCTACCTGGGCGGAATATTCTGCTGTACCATGTTCTGGTTTACCAAAGAAACCCTTGTCCTGGGAATTGTTTCATGTATTCTTGCAGCGGTTGGTTATTGTGGCAGCGCTGTTTTTTACAATTCATACCTTCCTGAAATTGCCGCTGAAGAAGACAGGGACAGGGTGAGTGCCAAAGGCTTTGCTTACGGTTATGTTGGCAGCGTGTTGCTTCAGATCGCATGTTTTTTCTTTGTTTTAAAACCCGGCTGGTTTGGTATCAAAGACAGCAGTTTTCCCGCGCGGCTTTCCTTCTTATTGGTGGGTTTATGGTGGATGGGGTTTGCGCAAATCACTTTTGCGCGACTTCCTAAAAATACTCCGGCACAGCAAAACGCGGAAAACAATATTTTTACAAACGGGTTTATTGAATTGAAAAAAGTCTGGATCCAGGTCAGGAGCCTCTCAGTGTTAAAAAGGTATTTATTTGCCTTTTTATTTTACAGCATGGGCGTGCAAACTGTAATGCTCGCTGCCACCTTATTCGGCAGCCAGGTATTGCAGCTGGAAACAAGCAAACTCATCGGCTGCATTTTGATCATTCAACTAGTGGCTATTCCGGGCTCATACCTGATGTCGGCATTGTCTGAATCATTCGGTAATTTAAAGGTGCTGATGTCCGTCGTTTTGATCTGGATCCTGGTTTGCGTTGGTGCGTACTTCATCAAAACAGAAACACAGTTTTATGTGCTGGCGACAATTGTTGGTCTGGTGATGGGAGGTATTCAATCACTCAGTCGCTCCACTTATTCCAAGATCATGCCCGAAACGCACGATACCGCTTCGTTCTTTAGTTTTTATGATGTCACGGAAAAAATTGCTATCGTTATCGGAATGTTTAGCTTTGGTTTTGTTCAGGA
>DATGFZ010000059.1:0-1553 GCA_035308805.1 Puia sp.
TCCAACAATTGCGATTGGAAAAAAAATGTTTTGCCCGTATGCACACTTTTGGGAAAGCAGTTGGCTGTCATGGAGCCATTGTTTTAGGAACAGCGAAACTGCGGAATTACCTGATCAATTTTGCGCGTCCATTTATTTTTACAACATCATTGCCAGAAGCATCCATCGCTGCAATAAAAAAAGCTTATGAGATTTTTCCCGCAATGAATAATGAAAGAACGCATTTGCAGGAATTGATCCAGCGTTTTCAAAATGCAGGATCATCCTTTGAGCAACTCAAAAGCATAACACCGATTCAAATTTTGATAATTCCGGGTAACGATAATGTGAAGAAGATTGCGGCACATTTACAGAAGAACAATCTGGATGTTCGTCCGATCGTTTATCCTACAGTTCCCAAAGGCGGCGAGCGTCTGCGCATCGTGTTGCATTCGTTTAATGCCATAGGTGAGGTTGATTTATTGGCCGATCTGCTGAAAGCCAATAGCCGATAGCTCTCATTGCCCGCAAGCCTTGTGGCGCAAGACTGTTTAACGGAATTTCGATAGCTGGCTTCATAATCAAAAAAATTATTTTACTTTGAAGATTATTCCCAGTTACGCTAATTGCTTTGCATGAAAATTATTCCTTTTTTTATTTACCTCATTATTACGGCTGGCCTGACTTTTTCTCTTAATCGCCAATGGGGAAGTATTCCGCCGATAGGAAAGTTTATTAGCCCACAACAAGGTTTTTGGCAAAATGCCGACGCATTGGATAAAGATTATGATGCTGATTTGAAATTTCCTGGTTTGCGGGATAATGTCCAGGTATATATTGACGAAAGACTTGTACCGCATGTTTTTGCCAACAATGAATCGGACGCATATTTCATACAAGGATACCTCCATGCAAAATTCAGATTATGGCAAATGGAGTTTGAAGTATATGCAGCTTCGGGAAGGATCAGTGAATTGATCGGTGAAAAAGCGTTGAATTTTGACAGAGGTAAAAGAAGATTGGGGATGGTATATGCAGCAGAAAAATCGCTGAAAGAAATGGAAGCCGATTCCATCACCAAATATGAATGTGATGCATACACGGCGGGCGTTAATGCTTATATCGATAACTTGAAAGAAAGCGAATTGCCGGTTGAATACAAGCTGCTCAACTACAATCCTGAACATTGGACCAATTTGAAAACAGCTTTGTTTTTGAAATATATGTCTCTTGATCTGGCAGGAAGTGAAAATGATTTCGAATACAATAATGCAAAAAATCATTTTGGATTAAGCGATTTTCAGAAATTATATCCCTACCTGCAGGACTCATTGGATCCGATCGTTCCCAAAGGCACTGTATACCCGGCTCCCGGCATTGCAGTGAAAATACCCCCGACTGCAGATTCGCTGTATTTTGCAAAAACGGATTCCACGGATGTTTTTGAGAGCAAACCTGATAAAAGAAATGGCAGCAATAACTGGGCAGTGAGCGGAAAGAAAACAAAAAGTGGCAGACCGATCTTGTGCAATGATCCACATCTTGGATTGAATTTTCCTTCATTGTGGTTTGAA
>DATGFZ010000060.1:0-3460 GCA_035308805.1 Puia sp.
TTCATGAAACGTTTGCTGTTTTTTTATTTTCTATGTAACTTAAAATGCTTTTATCCCACTGCAAATGAGAAATAAAATTGCTTTCTGCATCGTTGTCACCTTAAGCATCGCCTTATTTTCAGGTGCGCAACCGCTTCGGCGATTGAACAGCTTCGCTTATAACGTGAATGACGGATTGTTGCAAAGCCACGTAATGGATATGGGTTTTGATGCAGCCGGTTTTATGTGGTTGAGTTTTGAAACCGGTCTTCAGCGATATGACGGTCACAACTTTATTAATATCCCGGTTCAAAGCGGATTGCCTGATAATAAGTATATTGTTTTCTTTAAAAGCAGCAATGGTTTACTATGGATGTTTCACTCAAAAGGTGTCAGTGTATATAACGGGCTTACCAATAAGTTTGTTCTCGTTTATCCCTATATCTCAAAAAGCGTGGTGCCGGATGTATACCCGGTAGCGGAGGATGATGGCATTGTCTATTTTTACAGCGCCGACGGCTTCATCACCGGCATCAGCGCAAATACCTGGCAGCTTAAAAACAAGAATAGATTTCCGCTCACTGCCTATCATGCAGATGTGGATGCTATTTTCCGGGCTTCATCCCTGCCCGCAGCTCATGAGGTGGCCATTTGTTTTGCGCGGACCACCCTCGTGATATGGAATCTGAAAAAAGGATCTGCAGACAAAATCCGTCATTTGTCAAAACCCGTGGGTGGAAATGAGTTTTGCGTGATCGACAGCCATAGCTGTATTTATTTCGATGACGGACAATTGACGCTTTATGATTTTCAAAAGGGAGCCAACTCCTCTTTCATCAAAAGCACTGTTGACAGGCAAACCATAGATGTCTCTTCTTTTCGCCGAATCAATAATTCGCGGATACTGCTGGCTATCGATAACGACTTGTATTCTTTCACGGCTGAAACAATGCAACCCCTTGAACATTTCGTTAATTTTCAAAATCAGCCTTTTTCTCATTTCGCCATCCAATCGATACGATTCGATGACTTTGGCAACATTTACCTGCTCACGCGCAACGAAGGATTTGTAAAACTGCTCGCTTCCACTTTTCCCGTGAGCTATTACGGTTCGCCGCAAAAGGAATCCAATTTTATTGCATCCATGGAAGTTGATAAAAAAAATAACCGCGTGCTTGCCGGCACTTTAAACGGAGGGCTTCTTGTTTTTGATACGTTGCAGCAGTTGCAACAACACGTCACGCGGCTGGGGAAACTTCAACACCCCGGGCCGCTGACCATTTCAGCGGTCATCCATACCCTGGATGATGAGTACCTGTTGTTTCCCAGGTTTAATACCTATTGTGTCTTGTGGAATGCAAAAAACGGAAAGATGAAGGAAGTCCCCGTGAAAACCGAAAAAGCAAATCATCTGATTGATGCAAATAAACTGTTTAGCATTCCCTACTATTCAGCAAAAGTAAAATTAAACAGCAAAAAAACGCTCGTGGCGCTTGACAATAACCTGTATGAAGTCAATTTTTCCCCACACCTTGAAGTGATCGTTACCGGACGAAATTACCGAATGAAAGGCTTATGTCTTTATCAGGATTATATTTTAACGGGGGCAGCAGAAAATCTTCAATTTCTCGACCGAAAAAATTATGCGGTGATAAAAGAAATTCATCTCCCTGACTGCGGGGAGATCCGCTGCCTCACCTCATCCAACCATTTCATTTATGCAGGTTGCAACCGCGGCTTGTTTATATTGAACAGCGAAGGCAAAATCATGAACATTCTTTCAAAAGCAAATGGCTTGCCTGATGATTATATTTATGCTGTCGCCATAGACAGCAGTGAAAACATCTGGTGCAGCACCAACAAAGGTATAATCAGGATAGGCCGGGACAATAGCCTGCTGCAGTTAAAAAAAGAAGACGGTCTTCAGGAGAATGAATTCAACACCAACATCGTAAAACAGGAAGGGGATGGTGAATTGTTTTTTGGCGGAGTAAACGGAATCAACAGTTTTTACCCCGCACAAATAACCAGGATTAACGATTCACCGAAAGTAGTGCTCACCGATATAAAAGTGAACGACGAGGAGATTTTTAAAGACTCTGCGATCTGGGATATGAAAAAAATAATTCTTCCTTACACCGGTAACAATTTGAACTTTGAATTTACCGCTATGGGAAGAAGAAATCCGGAGGAATACTTATATCAATACAAAATCCTGGAAGTAGATAAAACCTGGATACACAATGATGAGGTCCGAAATGCCAGGTATGTGCTTGAGCCAGGTAATTATATTTTTCAGGTGCATGCCGGCAAGGTATACGAGCAAAATCCGAAGAGCATCAGGACAATTGACATTGTCATCACTCCTCCTTTTTGGCAAACATGGTGGTTCAAAACACTCATGACCGCAATGGCTTTGGTTTTTATGTTGATCCCCATATGGCAATATAACCGCCGTCTCTACGTCAAAAAATTAAGGGAAATGCAGGTTCAACAGGAAGTGCAGCTGGAGCGGGAGCGCATCAGCCGGGATCTTCATGATAGCCTGGGCGCTTATGCGGCAGCCATTGCCGTCAACGTAAGCAAGGTAAGGGGGGATGCGCAAGCGTCCAATACAATAGAGGAACTCAAGCATAATTCCCAGGCGATCATCACACAATTAAATGATACGATCTGGACATTGAACCGCGAAGCCATTTCACTCACCTCGATCAGCGACAGGTTCAAAATATTTCTGCAGAAAATACAACCAAGCTATCCCCAAATAAATTTCATCGTCAATGAGTCCATCCAAAAGGATTTGAATTTTTTACCCGTAAACGCTTTGCATTTATTCAGGATCATGCAGGAGGCTGTCAACAATGCGGTAAGGCACAGTGATTGCCGTACCATCAACGTTTGCATCAAAAGCAATGCAAGCTGGCTGGTAAGTATTACCGATGATGGAACGGGAATAAAATATGACGTGGAAAAAACTCCGGGAAACGGATTGAGAAACATGAACCTGAGGGCTTCAGAAGCAGGATGGAACATCCAATGGGAAAATGGACAGCCCCAGGGCACAAATTTCAGTATCACCCCCGGGCCTGGCGCCGTACTATAAATTAATTATTGCAGCCGTATATTTAATGGCTCATCTTAGCAGCATGCAGGAAAACGATAACATACGAATTGCCCTTGTTGAGGATAATCCTGTGAACAGAAATACGTTCAGGCAAAGTATTCAACACAATGCCGAATACAAGCTTATTTTCGTCGCAACAAACGGAAACGAATGCCTTGCAGAATTGGAAGGGAGACCCCTGGGGCTGATGCCACACATCATCTTTGTGGATATCGAAATGCCATTGCTGAATGGCATTGAGACGATCGGCATCGCCAAATCAATCTACCCGGACATTCATTTCATCGTACTCACTGTCTTTGACGACGATGAAAAAATTTTTGAAGCGATCAAAGCAGGCGCCTCCGGTTATTTGCT
>DATGFZ010000061.1:0-6495 GCA_035308805.1 Puia sp.
GGGTATATTCCAACCCCATCGGAGTTACTCGCAAAAAAATATGTCAGCTCGGAGTTTCAGCAGGGTCTTGGTTATAATATTGATCTGATCAATAATTTCTATCCTAACAGTTTACCCTTTTTTGATTTTTTGAAAGGAAGATTTCCCGGGCTTGAGATAAGCGGAGGCCCTGACCATCCTTATTTTTCATTTCGAAATTCAGAAAAAAATGAATTGGTTAAAGTAAAGGCTTCTACCAATGGAGTGAATGACGGGGTCACTACCTCTGAGCCATACGTTTTTTTAAATGAGATTCCTTCCAGTATTCAGGCTGTGCGTGATATTCCTTTATCTGAAATTGCTTTGATAAGATTTATAGCACCGCCTACTTCTATCGCTCCATTTAATGGTGGTGCAGTTGGCGTACTCGCCATCTATTTGAAAAAGGATTTCAGAGAATTCAAGCCGCTCGACATTGGCAATAATTATGATCAGTATATTTTTCATGGTTACAGCATAACCAGACAATTTTATTCCCCCGACTATTCTGTGAAAGATTCTACATTTTTTATGCCCGATAACCGCGAGACCCTTTACTGGAATCCTGATTTACAAACAGACAGTGAGAATAATATTCATTTTTCTTTTTATAATTCCGATCATGCAAAAAAATTTCGAATCGTTGCGGAAGGAATGGATGAGCAAGGTCGGTTGGTCTCCATTAATAAGATCATCAGTGAAAATTAAAATCATTCTCTTACAGACTCAACAGGATGGGAGAATGCGCACCAAATATCAAAGGAAAATGCTTACGATTTGATTTTAAATCGCACTAACATTAATTTTCCTTTTTGTTTAATAAAGTATTAAAAGAAATTCTTTTTTTAATACTTTCCCCTGTTTTTGTAATTCCAACAATGTTTATTGAATACGTGGCGGTCCGATCGGATGTATAGAACTCAAGCGAGGCCCTGCCAATAGAATCTGTCAGCACATTTCCGTTCCAATAAAGTGTTGATCGCAGGTCTGGAAATTGTGACTTTTTAATTTCTGGTTTATCGTAATCCGGAATGGTAAAAAGATTCTGTTTAGAATACCCTTTTGGGAATATAGCAGATAACCCTTTATCGTTTATTTTTGCAATTTCCTTTCTCTTATTGGTTGTATTGATCAGGATGACTCCGCCAGCCCCTTGCATTCCGTAAATTGCTGTTTGTGGCCCTTTTAATATCTCAACAAAATCAACTGATGTTTTCTCAAAGTTGAAAAGAAATGATTGTATCGTTTCTGTCTTAAGAGTTATTATTGTGCCATCCATAATGAGTAGAGGTAACACTCCCTCATCGGTAACAGTTGGTTCCTGCACTCCATTAATGCTGACCATCCTTACAGTAATACTCATTGGGCCGGTATTGAATCCTTGTATATTTCTGATGGCATTGATTAAAGAATTCGGGTCACCATTATTAATCTGATCGGACGTTATTATATCTGAAAAAAGACTTACTCGCTTACTTGCATCATAGTTTATTTCCTTTTGTTTGACTCCTTTGATGGTAACCGACTTTAACAAACCTGTATGACCAGTATTGTTACCTGGCGTATCTGATTGATGCATTTTGAATTGGCGGATCGCCAGCAATTCCGATTGATCAATTCCCTTTTTCAATTGTGCTGGTGTATTGAATTGTGGAAAGTTGAGATTGTCTATAATCACCCTCCCTTCCTGGCCCTGCCCTTTCAGGTTGGTCAATTTCAGATCGAATTCTGTTCCTTCATCATAGTCTGGCATTTTGATCATGAAATGCCCATCATTATTTGTGGTATCAATTTTAAAAATCCCTTTATCTCCCGAAAATAGATTTACAATATAATTTTTCAACGGTTCATTTTCTTTGTCGACAATTCTCCCGCTGATATTCAAAAGATTGTCGTCGTCGTAATTTTCATGATCACTTGACCCTTTAATTTCAGACCCATATTCCCAATCGGAGTAAAGTCTTTTTTGCGTCAGCATTAGCAAGTCCTTTTGTGCCGCGTAATATTGATTTTTCATTTCATCATTGAACACCGGCGATTCATCGATACCGGTATTTAGTTCATCAGTTACTGAAACAGAAAGTGGTGAACTGAGGGAATGAGTATGATTATCATAAACATGTATAGCCAATTTCACTTTTTCCCTTGGACTGTACCCGGGTTTATCCGTAGCAGCATCAATGCGAATACCACCACTGTCAATGTAAATAGCCCGTTGGCTGACGATTTGATCCTGATCATTGAATAAAAACAATGTAGCAATGCCTTGCGGGAAACTATTCTTGGGGACAGTCACATCATACATATCTGTTCCATTTGCTGCAAAACACAAACTGTCACGGCTAATACCAAGTATATATGTCGTCTTATTTTTCTTGTATAATGAGTCACCCAGCGAAACCCTAATATGGAATGCCTCGTCTGTTTGATCAACAACTGATAGTTGGCTTGCACTCTGATTAATCAGAGGGAGAGGATAAATTAGTTCGCGGTGGCTTTTCCATTTAATATGGGCAAAATATTTCCTTGGATTGAATACATCAAAACTTATTTTCCCGGTTCCAGGCAAAATGCAGGAAATCTTTCCTACGGTATCATTTCGTGTGTCCGTAACATAGCCTGTAACATCCAGTGGTTTATCATTTGCGTCTGTACAGCGAAACGCAATTGTGGCGGTTGTACCGGATATCAACGCACCTCCTTCTGGAAAAAAAGTAATCTGGGGTGAACTGGTATCTTCTTTTTCAGTAACTGGCGTCGTGTTATATCCTAAAAGAGGGCGGGGCTCGGAGTTAGCAGCATTCAAAACATAAATCGGCCTGACAAATATTCTGTTGCTGTCTTCATGAAGTATATTTTTTGTATAAACCCTCAGCCAGTAATAACCTTCTTTTAATGAACCTGGAAGTAAAATTCTACCAACAGTTTTTTGCTGATCATTATTCAGCAATAACTGGGTTATGGAACTGTCTCTGTCATCGACCAGATCAACAAACAAATTTTTGCTTCGGTGGATGTATCTCCCTGAAAGTGAATCGACACACCATGCTTTTAGGAAGACAGATTCTCCAGCGGCGTAAAAAATCTTATCTGTAACAACAGTAATTTTTTCTTTATTATCCGACCTGATATATGTTATAAATCGAGCTGCAAGTTTATCCAGATTAGCGACCTCATAATTTTGGCCTAGCGCTACGTGCATGCTGGCACCCATTGAGAGGAGCAATAGAAATTTTTTTGAAAGGATCATATTGCAAACAATTTACTTAGTAAAGAAAAAAATCATTCCCCTTCAGCTAAGTCTCAATCTGAAATTCTTCTTAAATTCAAAAACGACTATTGAACCTGATTTTAATTTAAATTTTGAATTGATACGAAAGTATAATCGTCTCCATTGCTGGCATCCCTCAGTTTTAATTTCTGCATTTCTGTTTTCAACGGCCGATTAGAAAACGAGAAACCATTTTCCAACTAAACTCATCACCCCCGAACCTTTTGTCGCCCGCATCATTGGAATGCCCTGTGAATATTTTGCTGAACGGAAAATCGATTTCCGTAAAAAATTCGCCGTTTATTTTAATCAGAGGAAGCTAGCGACTGCCGCCATAGACAAATGTAAGTATTGATATTTGTCATAATTTTCTTTTTTAGATTTTATAGGAGACAGATATATTTTTAATTTTAATTATTTCATCAGCCTCACCCTTTTTCATTCGTAGCCTCAACCCCATATTTTATCGCCGTTAAAAGTATATCAATGTTTATATCTTTTAAGGTTTTGAACTTAATGCAATACCCGGTCACACTCGCCTTGCCAAGTTTTTTTCCATACGTTTGGCTTAAGTACGTTTTATCTTTTAAACCCATGATGTAAACAGATATCCCGGTTGTGTTGGCGCTCAAACCAATTTGATAAAATTCCCTGGTTTTTCCATCAGCATATTTCATGGTGTAAGATCCATATCCTGCATTTGGATTAGACACAATTTTACCTTTAGCGTCTTTACCATCTAAGAACCATAATTTACATTTTGGCAACACTTCAAGTATGTGTTGGTGCAACTCCTGCATGTCGCTGCGTTTTGGCTCAGGCTGACTGGCAATGTATTGTTTGATTTGTTCTTTTATGTTCATATAAATATAAAATTACGGGTTGATTATTTTGGTTTTTTCTTTTTGCCAGGGGGAGGCAGTAACTTATTTTAAAAAATCATTTAAGTAATTCAAAATCGTCGTTGTTTGCATCATCAGGCTAACATGTCCTTGTGAAGGAACAATAGCCAATTGTGATTTTGGCATAGGCTCCAGATCAGCAGAAATACCACCTCCCAGCAATTGGTACGTTTTCATCAACTCAACTTTATCTGTTCCATCATTGTCGCCGGATATGATCAGTACTGGCGCAGTGATTTTTGAAATATTGGAGTCACCAACGTTGAAGGGCACTTTGGCGAAAGCAAACATCTGCTCTAAGAACTTTCTCCATTTTGTTTTATCAGGTGCCACTGCATCGTATGCGGTTTTAATTGGTGTATTATCAAAAAATTCAGGCTTAAAATCTTTAAATCTGCCGTTTACTATGGGTAGCCAACCATTGGATTTATAAGTAGAAGAAATGATCACTAATTTTCTTAACCTTTTAGGACTTTGTACAGCAAACTGGTAAGCCACAGAGCCACCCATACTATATCCTGCAACATCGGCACTGTCTATTTTGAGGTAATCCATCACTTTTTCTACATCATTTGCCAAATTAGTAATCGATAATGCTCTGTCTGAAAACGGCGTATGGCCATGTCCCTGCATTTCTATTGCAATTACTTTCCTGTTTTTTGACAACTCAGGTATCAATTGTCCCCAGTTCATATCAATTGTATAAAAAGCGCCATGCAGTAAGAACAAAGGCCTGCCCTCACCATATACTTCGTAATAAACATTGATGCCATTAACAGGTGCGTAACCGCTGCTGGAAGGCTTGATCTGTTGCCCGCTTGATGAAGATCCTATAAACATAATTGCAATTAGAAGTATTGATCCAAAGGGATTATATGTTTTAAGTAAACTTTTCATAACACTTTTTAAATTTTAATTTATTGCTAATAGAAAGCCGCCAATTATTGGTCCCTTAGTTTTGGCTCAAATTCCACGATCCATTCAATACCATATTTGTCTCTGAAACATCCGAATATGAACCACCCGGGGGACGATCGCCGATAGAACATTCTATTTGATAAGTGCCATTATTTTCAGATTGTTTTGTGTATTAAAATTTTTTAACGAAAATCATTTCCCGGATAAAGTTGGCAACAGATCTGCAAGGCTATTCAATGTCATCATAAATCCTTCTTTGAAGCCCATTTCAATCATCTTCTCCATGCGTTCAAGGGATTCATTATAAATACTCACACTCACTTTTGTCTTTCCGTTTTCTTCGCTGAAACTCAGATCCCAATCAGAACCCGGCAACTCAGGGTTTTCATCTTTATCTGCGAAAGCATTTAAAAATTTAAAATTGGTTTTCGGGCTAATGGAGGTATATTTTTGGATTGACCAGCGCTCTTGTCCTTCCGGGCTTACCATAGCATAAAATCTTCGTCCACCCACTTTAAAATTCATAACTTTTGTTTTTGACGCCCATGGTTTGGGTGCCCACCATTGATCAAGAATTTCCTGTTTGGTAAAAGCATCCCATACCAGGGAAAGATCGGCATCAAATTCCCTGTTTATAAATGCTGTTTTTTTTGATTTGTCCAGGGTAAAATCAAATAGTAAATCGTTCATTTTTTTTGTTTTTTAATTGTAAATAATACTTTGTCCAATTGTTTGAAGCGGGTTTCCCAGATTTGTCTGAATTGTTCAATCCATTTATCTATCTCTTTCATTTTTTCAATTTCAAGTGAATAATAAATTTCCCTGCCTTTCTGTTCCTGTTTCACCAGTTGGCATTCGGTGAGAATGCGAAGGTGTTTGGAAACAGATTGCCGGGTAGTGTGGAAGCTGTCGGCAATGACGTTCGGTGTCATTGCCTGCACTGCAATTAAGGTAATGATTGCCCGTCTTGTGGGGTCGGCTATGGCCTGGAAAATGTCACGTCTCATATCGTTTGATTTTATGCGAAACCGATTGGCTGCAAATATTAGTGCAACTAATTGGTTTCGCAAAATATTTTGCAAAATATTTTTTAAAATAGAAATGTGGAAAGTTTAAAGTCGCCGGCTGTCGCTGTACAGATGCCGCTAACCGGACGCGATGTCACGTATGGCGACGGCTGTTACCTGCTTGCCGCTTAGGTCTGGAAATTGTGACTTTTATTTCTGGTTTACTGTAATTGTTTGCCAGGGAGCTTTATGCTTACGGTGATCGGCATACAATCAGTATTGGTTTTGTGAAAGCTCCACAATCTTTTTACTTCAGCAATTAGAGCAGTTTATATTGGTTCTTTCCTAGAGTGGTCAGTCAACGCTTAAGCCCGAAGAT
>DATGFZ010000062.1:0-1976 GCA_035308805.1 Puia sp.
TCAATCCGAACATTGTCATCACCAGCTTTCCCGTGCACATGTGGATCTTTTTCATAACTCACGATTTAATTAATAATAAGATTCTTTTATTTGGAAAAACAATTTCCCGGCCAGTTCTTTCCGGTTAGAAATTTTAACAAAAAATCGCGGCTTTTTTAAACAATCTATGGTGAAAAAGGGGAAAAAAATTCCTGTTAAAGAATTCTGTAGAATAGTTTTCGCAGGCAGTAAGTAAAAAAGTTCCCAATAAATTTACATTTACGTATGATCATGACTGTTATAGTAAAACAATCCGCCTGCAGGTGATGGAGAGAACTTATTCATGTGGTCATTTATTTTCAATGATGAATTATTTTCTGCCGAAAGGTTTGACGCGATCCCGGTGGCTGCATGGATCCTGAAATCAGAACGGAAGATGAGCTACAACTCTTCAAATTTTTTTATTATTTTTTTCAGATCGATCCCTTTTCCCAAGACCGGTTTAAACAGATCGCCCTCACTGGAAATTCTTTCCATGGCATTAAAGATCGAAAAGTCTTTCATCGACAATCCTTTTTTCACTTCGTGCCAGTGCAAGGGCATCGACACCGTCGCGCCGGGTTTGGGTCTGAGTGAATAGGGCGCTGAAATCGTGGCTTGCGGCCGGTTCTGTAAAAAATCAATATACATTTTCCCTTTGCGTTCAGTGACTGTACGTTCGATGCTGGTGAATTTTGGAATCTTTTCGTGCACCATTCTGGCAATGACCCGGGCAAATTCTTTGGATTGCTCGTAAGTGTATTTTGCGCCAAGGGGAATATAAATATGCATGCCTGTTGATCCGCTTGTCTTTGGATAGCTGGAAATATCCAGGCTTTCCAGAACCGCTTTGGTCACCTGTGCCGCTTCGATCACTTTATCAAAACTGTTTTTCCATGGATCCAGATCAATGACGCACCAGTCCGGATATTCTTCCCTTTGAACACGGCTATGCCAGGGGTTCATTTCTATGCAACCCAGCGAAGCCATATAAAGTATACTTGCTTCATCTTTTACCACCAGGTAATTGCGGTCACGACCATCCGCCGGACTATGGTATAAAAAAGTCTCGATCCATGGAGGCGCTTTTCCGGTCACATCTTTATAATAAAAGCTCTCTCCTTCAATTCCATTCGGATGACGGTTCATCGACTGGGGGCGGTCTTTCAAATACGGGAGAATGAAAGGTGCCACCTGGTAGTAATAATTCAGCATATCGCGCTTGGTCACTTTTTCTTTTGGCCAATATATCTTACTCAGGTTCGTAAATTTCAGTTGATGACCATTTATTTTTTTTACCTGCATTTCTTCCGATGGATTGAGCAATGTTTTATCTCCTTTTGTGCCGGCGGGTCTCAGGCCGATCGCCGGCTTTTCTTTTTTTATTTTTAGTTCCTTGTCCGTCGCAACCGGTTTTTCCATGACTACTGTTGTGGCCTTTTTATCTTCGCGCATACCCTCAAAAGACGGGTGACGCATGATGCCATCGGAGGTTAACTCAGCGAAAGAAACCTCGCATACCAGTATCGGCTTTAGCCAGGTTACCGACGCATGCGGCGGATTGGGTCTGAATCGCGAAGGCTTATTCACATCCGGCGTTTCGCTGAATGGACATTTTTTGCTTACCAGCGATTTAAATTTTTTCATCATCTCCATTTGGGTCTTGTCGTTAAAACCCGTTCCCACTTTACCCGTATATACCAATTCGTTCTGGTCAAATACACCGAGAAGCAGGGAAGAAAATAATTTGCCGCTCTCGTCATTTTTTGTATATCCACCGATCACCATTTCCTGCCTCTTGTTTGATTTTATTTTTAACCAGTCATCGGAGCGGCAGCCGGCACAATAAATACTCCCTGTTTTCTTTGCGATGATCCCTTCCAACCCCAACTTTTTTGCGGCTTCGAAAAAATCAACACCCGATCCGTCAAAAGCGCTGCTGATCCGGATATTCTCTG
>DATGFZ010000063.1:0-15157 GCA_035308805.1 Puia sp.
GAGGAGGAGCGGTGTTGGGGTGATGTTATTCCGTTCTCAAACTTTTCGCCGGGTTTGCAACCGCTGCTTTTATCGCCTGGAAACTCACTGTTGCCAGCGAGATAAGCATGGATAGAAGCCCCGCCACAATAAATATCCACCACTGAATGCTGATGCGATATTCATAGTTCGATAACCATTTGAACATGGCAAACCAGGCAACCGGAGATGCAATGAGAATCGAAATGAGAACCAGTATGAGAAACTCCTTTGACAGCAATGAAGCGATGCTTAAAACGGAAGCACCCAAGACTTTTCTTACACCAATCTCTTTGATCCTGTTTTCTGCCATATAGGTTGCAAGACCAAATAAACCAAGGCATGAAATAAAAATGGTGAGTGATGCAAAAAGTCCGATGAGTGTGCCAATCCGCTTGGTGTCTGCAAATTTCTTCGCATATTCCTGGTCAATAAATTTATATTCGAACGGATATTCGGGGTTATATTTCTTAAATATTTTTTCCGCCGCCTGTAAATTTTGCGCAGTGCTTCTGTTGTGGTTGAATTTTATGTGAATCACATTAAACCATCCTTTACTCCCTTCAATAAACATCGGATCTAATGGACGATAAGGGGATTGAAGAATAAAATCTTTAATGACACCCACTATGTGCCAGTTGTTACCATCTGTTTTTAGAATTTGTCCGACGGGGTTTTTTAATTTCATGTGCTTAACTGCAGATTCATTGACCAAACACGCCAGTGAATCCGATGGATAATCCTTCAAGTCGATATCTCGTCCTTCTAATAAAGTGAAGCCTGCGGTTTTTACAAGATCTTCATCTTCACAAAAACGATTGAAGATCGTTTTATCATTTAAATCCTTTCCGGTCCATTCCATTCCCCATGTATTACTCCACCCTTCTGTGAGCGGCGCACTTGTTTTACTAACGGATACTGCTGTGCCGCCGCTTAATAATTCCTGTTTGATGAGTTTATAATTCTTTTCAATGTCGCCGGTAATGAAATGATAAATAAGATTATCTTTTGCATAACCAACCTGTCTTTCCTGACCGTAATTTATCTGACGCTCGACAATGATCGTGCAAATAATAAGAATGATAGCAAAAGTAAATTGCACCACCACTAAAACTTTTCGAGGATTGATGGCTGCATGAGCCGCTTTGAATGTGCCTTTTAAAACCTTTACCGGTTGAAAGGAAGACAAATAAAAAGCAGGATAGCTTCCCGCAAGCATACCGGTGAATAAAACAAACGATATAGCTGCAATCCAAAAATAAATATTATTGTAGCCAACATGCAGTTCTTTCTCGATGAGTGTATTGAAAGCTGGCAGACAAAGTTGAACAATACCAAGCGCAATTATACCGGCAATAAAGGCAAGCAAACCAGATTCGCAGATGAACTGACCAATCAGTGATTGTTTTTGGGCTCCTACAACTTTCCGTATACCCACTTCTTTTGCGCGTTTTTCACTTCGCGCTGTAGAAAGGTTCATGAAGTTGATACATGCAATCAATAAGATAAAAGCAGCGATGATGCCAAACATTCTTACGGTTTCTATTTCTCCACCAACAACTTTTCCTTTTTCAAAGTCTGTATACAGGTGCCACATTCTTGCCGGGTGAAGAAATATTTCTATTTTTTCTTTGCCATCAAGATGTTTAATGATTACATTTTTTATTTTTTCATTCACATTTGCCAGGGTTGCATTCGATTTCAACTGGACAAAAGTTTGTGTGGAGTTATTATCCCAGTTACTGTCGCTCCACCCTCTTTTATCCATATAACTCCATGGCAGCAAGTAGTCAAATTTAAATCTTGTATTGTTGGGCAAATCTTTCATTACTGCTTTGACCGTAAAATTATCCCGGTTGTCCAGCTTAATGGTTTTACCCATCGGATCTTCGTTGCCAAATAATCTTTTGGCAAAGGATTCGGTAAGTGTGATGGAATAAATACCACTTAATGCGGAGTTCACATTTCCCGCTTCCAGCGGGAAACTGAACATCGTTAAAAAAGCAGGATCAACGCAGGTTCCTTCAGCAGTAAGATGTTTTTCTCCAAGGGTGAACAGAAAACTATTTCCCCAATTTACACGCGTGGTGTTTTCTATCTCGGGATAATCTTGTTTTAAAGTAGGGGCCAATATCTTTGGTGTGGTATTCCAACTATGCAGATCTGCATCAAATACTTCCCGGTCGTAAGCTTCATACAAAACGTCTTTATTCTTATGAAAAAGATCATAACTCATTTCATTTTGTATAACCAATAAAATAGCAATAGCGCTTGCCATACCAATTGCCAATCCAAAAATATTGATAATAGAAAAACCTTTGCTGCGCCACAAGTTTCTCAAAGCAATTTTGAAGAAGTTTTTTATCATACAGTGTGATTAATATCTTATTGCTGCGCAATAAGGTCGGCAGACACAATAATAATGTTGCGTGAGCGATAAAGTTTTTTTGCTTTTTGCAATTCCCCCCAGAGACACAACGGAGCTAAGACAAACCCCGTTATGATTCGACTTTTGGCGCTTCGGTCCCCGGCCAGCTGTCGGTCAAGGCAATCCTTCATATATCGTGCGACGCAAGGATGGCAAATAATGTTACAAAAGATGGAGGCGAAAATTCTTGTCGCCGAACCTAAAAGCGGAGACTCATTGAAAGATTTCTTGTCCTTATTCCAGTCCTCTTTCCTTATCCTGATAGAGGAGGACGGTGATTTATTCATTTAATAAGGGTTTTATCCGCTAATTCGTCATTTGGGTGCGATTCCTGGGCATATATCTGCGTTGCCTATTTATGGAAAGATATTTTTATTATGCAGGAATGAAGGCGGTAGAAAATCCATATGTAAATGATTATCCATTACTTAGTTGATATTGCAATTACAAAAATCCCATGGTTGGGGTTATTCTGTTCTCAAACTTTTCACCGGGTTTGCCACTGCCGCTTTTATTGCCTGGGCGCTGACAGTTATCAATGCAATTAAAACGGCGGCGCATGCGGCCAGCGCAAACAACCACCACTCGATGGTTACCCGATAGGCAAATCCCTCCAACCATTTTTGCATAATATAATATCCCGTGGGAATTGCGATAATGGTTCCAAGCAAAACAGGTTTAAGCAGATCTTTAGATAATAAAATGACAATGTTTTCAACGGATGATCCGAGTACTTTTCTTATGCCAATTTCTTTTGATTTTTTCATGGCAGTATAGGATGCTAATCCAAATAATCCCAGGCATGCAATGAAAATGGCGATGACAGAAAAAATACTTAAGATGGATTGTTGTCTTTCTTCCGATTTATATTGCTGGTTAAATTGCTCGTCCAAAAAATTATATTCAAATGGATATGCCGGCGCGAGGCTCGCGTAAATATTTTTCATTCTGTTGATGGTCGACGCCAGATTTCCGGATTTTATCCGGACCAGCGCCAGACGCCTGTCGTCGTTTGTTGAAATAACAAACGGCTGTATCGGATCTTTCAACGATGAAAAGTGAAAATCTTCCACAACACCAACAATGCTTCTACGCAAGCTGTCTCTCATTGTATTAATTATCCATTTGCCAATAGCCTCCTGTGGCGTGTAGCCAAGCTTTTTTGCTGTTGTTCGGTTAACAAGAACTGCATGCAATGAGTCGGTTGGATATTGGGATGAAAAATCCCTTCCGGCAATGATTTTTAATCCCAGGGTTTTTGCAAATTCAAAATCCGCGAATTCGGTACTGAACATTGCATTCTCATTAGGTTTTGCTTCCGATTTAAACGAATAAATGTCATGAAAGCCGCCTGGTTCACCAGACATCAATGATACATTCAGCACAGCAGGATCATTTTCCAATTGATGCTTAAAAAGTATCTTCTTTTCCGAGATATCATTATTATCGAGCCTGATGATAACCGCATGCTCCTTGTTAAAACCGAGATCAATATTCTGTACATAGTGCATCTGCATTAAAATAACTGCGATGCTGATAATAAGCAATACGGATATACTGAATTGAAAAACCACCAGTGTCTTTCTGAAAAGTACTCCACGTTTTCCAACTTTCAATTTGCCTTTTAATGAGTCAATTGGAGAAAATGAAGAAAGCAATAATGCCGGATAACTTCCCGCGAGTATTCCTACAACAAGAATTACTCCAGCAATAAAAATATAAACCAAAGGATTAGTCCAGTAAGCGGGCATTTCGTACCCTAATAAATTGGTATAAGCAGGCATCAGCAGTTGCAATAATCCTAAAGCCAGCATTGATGAAAATATAGCGAATAAAAATGCCTCGCTAATAAATTGGGCGACGAGTTGTTTTCGTAATGCACCCAACACCTTTCGCAATCCAACTTCTTTGGAACGGTCGGCTGCGCGTGCCGTTGCCAGGTTCATAAAATTGATGCAGGCAATGATCAGTATCAATATTGCAATAGACATAAAAATATATATCACCCTTGTACTTCCGTGTCTCACATTATCAAACGCCGGCTTTTGAAAATAAATGTCTTTTAACGGATGCATTGTTAAGTCCATGGAAAAGCCTTGTGTTTTATAGAAAGCTCCCAGATATTTATCCATGAATTTGGGAAACCTGCTGATCAGTTTTTTTGGATCGGTATTGGGGTTTAGCTGCACATAAACAAACAACATGTTATTTGGAAACTGATTGAACCAGGGTCTGTCCTTATAATAAGAAATTGGGGCAACCATATCAAAATACAAATGAGAATTTGCCGGCACATCTCGTGCAACACCGGTCACTTTTAGTTTCAGCGTTTTATTCCATTCGATAACTTTTCCGATCGGGTCCTGATTGCCAAAATATTTCTTTGCTGTTGTTTCTGTAAGCACAAGGCTCAGAGGATCCTTTAAAACAGTAGCCGGGTTCCCCTTGATCAACGGGAAACTAAAGAACTCAAAAAAATTTTCATCGACCAGATAAATATTTTTTTCATTGAATCCAATGTTATTATATGTAATCAGGTCATTGTCGGGCATCACCCTCACCGCTTTTTCAATGGCGTCGGGATAATCATTGAGCAAGGCCGTTGAATAGGCCGGCGATAAATAGGCCACTTCTTCTTTACCGGCCCCATTAAGGTCTCCAACTCGCATCACCCGATAGATGTCTTTTCCATTTTTATGAAAATTATCATAACTCAGCTCATGAGCGATGAAAAGAAATATCATCAGGCAGCACGTAATGCCAACAGTCAATCCTAAAATATTGATCAGAGAAAAAATTTTTTGTTTCTTTAATCTTCTAAAAACGAAAAGGAAATAATTTTTGATCATATTATTGCATTTAAAATTTCTTCATTATAAATCATCCATTATTAATTATCGATCGCCTTTTTGTTGCGCAGCTGCATAGCCACTTTAAAGGATCGGTGTATGGAAAATGTATGCTCTTGAACAACTATTCAACAAGGTATATGATTCTCAAGTAAATGTTGCGTGGATCGCATTATGTTTCCGGCATATTCGGCCGGGCTACCCGAAACGTTCCTCATTATCATATATTTCACCTCATCCTCTAGCCCCTCGACCGGCTAAGAGAAGGAGGGTGTACTCGAACACCTACCCTTTTTTTCTTACTCATCATCTATAGAGCAATCGCCTGCTTTCGGATTAATCATTCGCTTCGCAAACTCCTCACCGGATTTGCAACAGCGGCTTTCAAAGCCTGGTAACTGATGGTTGTTAAAGTGATGAAAATGATTGAAGCCCCTGCAACGATAAATATGGTTGCGCTGATGTTGATGCGATATGCAAAACTTTGCAACCATTTATTCATTGCCCACCAGGATAGCGGAAATGCTATTAATATCGCGATTAATACGAGAATCAAAAAATCCTTTGAAAGCATTAAAAAGATATTGCTCACGGATGCGCCAATAATTTTTCTGATACCGATCTCTTTTTGCCTTCTTTGTGCAGTGAAGGCAGCAAGACCAAATAGCCCGAGACAGGAAATAACAATAGCGAGTCCGGCGAAATATCTTGATAAAACCGACACCCGGCTTTCTGCAGCATATTGCTTTTGATAAGCATCATCCAAAAAATTAAATTCAAAAGGAAATCCAGGATTATATTTTTCGTAAGCATCTTCGATGCGGGTAATAGTTTCTTTCTCTCCGTTACTGGCAATCTTGATCATAATTTTATCTGCCCAGCTGCCATTCTCCAAGCCAATATAAACCGGCACTACAGGCTGATGCAACGATTCAAAATGAAAATCTTTTACAATGCCGATTATTTGCACCGGTCTGCCAAACCACTTTACTGTTTTGCCGATTGGGTTTTTCAAACCCATTGTTCTAATGGCAGTTTCATTGAAAATTATAGCTGCTGAATCGCTGGCAAAGCTTTTAGAATAACTTCTTCCTTCTGCCATTTGCATACCCATTGTTTCAATAAAATTGTATCCGGCGTTCACACCCTCAAAATAATAATTTTCATTTGGGTTTCTTCCAGGCCAATCAACCATATCTCCTCCAAAATTTCTTCCAACCATGTCGTGCGCAGTATTTGAAGCATTAATAACTCCCGGGATTTTCTTTAATCCGTCAATAAAGCTCTGTTCGTCGGTCAATACTTTCCCTTCCGCATTAAAGCGAATTATATTGTCTTTATTGTAACCCAGGTTTACTGATTGTATAAGTGAAATTTGTTTGTAAACAATAAGCACAGCAACGATCAAAGTAACAGTGATTGCAAATTGAAATACGACCAATCCTTTTCTTGCCCACACTTCGCCGATCGAAGCGCTGAGCTTATTTTTTAGGATAGAGATCGGGCTAAAGCCGGAGAGATATAATGCAGGATAACTACCGGAAATTATGCCCGTGAATAATGTGATACCCAAAACACCAAACAAAAATTCTGGATCAAACCGAATTGACAGGTGTTTATCCGTCAGCCGGTTGAATTCCGGCAATAAAATGAGCGCAATGATCAATGCAAAAATCATTGAGATAAAAGTGAGCAAAACAGACTCACTCAGAAATTGAAATATAAGTTGTTTGCGATTAGCTCCTACCACTTTTTTAATCCCGACTTCTTTTAATCTGCGTGAAGCTTTTGCCGTAGAGAGGTTCATAAAATTTATGCAGGCGATAGCAAGAATAAAAATAGCGATGATTGAAAATAATCTTACATACTCGCCTCTTCCGCCAGTTCTTGCGCCATGGGTAAAAGTGTTTTGTAAATATGCACTTGTGAACGGAATTGCAGTAATTTTTCGGAATGTATCGTTGGCATTGCGCGTGATGATATCATACACTCTTTTATTGAAAGAATTGATATCAGTCCCTTTTTTTAGAAAAACATAATTATGCGGGCCGCCGTTGTACCAGGTTCTTACCCAATTTTGAATACTTCCATAATATTCAAAGGATAAAACAAAATCAAACTGCTCAGAAGAATTGTGCGGTTGATCTTCAAAAATTCCTGAAATAAAAAAAGTGGTATCCTGTTGGAAACGAACTGCCTTGCCGACAATATTTTCTGTTGTGCCGAACAATTTATTTGCAAGGTTTTCAGAAATTACAATCGAGCTTTTGTCCCTCAGCACATCGTCTTTATTTCCTTTGATAAGATGAAAAGCAAAAATGTTAAAATAATCTTTGCCGACATATTGACCAACTGCTTTAATATTTTTTTCTCCGACAGTAAGAGTAAATTTTTGAAACCAGTTTGCCGGTGCAATGCTTGCGGCATATTCCACTTCGGGCATTTGCGCTTTAACCGTTTCGGCAAGCAAGCCCGATGATTCATCTGAAATACTTGCATGACCAGGATAATTTCTTACTTCCATCAACTGGTACATCTGATCGCTGTTTGCAAAAAATTTATCAAAGCTCAATTCATCTGTCACCCACAAATAAATTAATAATGCGCAGGCAATGCCCGTTGCCAAACCTATTAAATTAAGCAAAGTGAATTGGCGGTCTCTGATCATATTTCGCCACGCGATCTTGAAATAGTTTTTTAGCATAAAATGAATTTTGCAGTTCGTGATTTTGGATTGGTTTCAGATTTTATTAATCTTTACTCTTTATTTTAATTTTTTGTACATGACATGTTCTCTTATCTCATCTTCGATGTGTCGTTCATAAGTACGCGAACAAACCCATTCTGCCGTGGAAATCACTTATGAAAAACCCTTAGCCTTTCATCTTGTAATCATTCGCTGCACTGAAGCCGGTGGAACAAAGACCGTGCATTCCCTCATTACTTATGCATCGCAATTGCGGGCGAAGTCATTGGCTTCTTATACTTTCTCTTTACGATTTATTTATTATCAATTCCCAATCATTACCATAGTCTTCTATCCCAGGAAAAAAACCGGTGTTTCATAATTTTAATGTCGTTATAATGCCCCTCAAATCAGACCGGCATACCTGTCGGTAGGTCAAAACTCCGCCAAATGACGAATCCTCGACCATTGAGTATCTTTTATTCAGTTCTTAAACTCTTGGCCGGGTTTGCAATCGCTGCTTTTAATGCGTGAAAAATCACCGTCAGCAGAGTAATGAGCAATACCGCGATTGCCGAAAACAAAAATGGTGTCAGTTTTAACCCGGTATTATAAGAAAATAATTTTAACCATTTGTCCATGAAAAAATACGCAACGGGAAATGCAAAGAAACAGGATATGCCAACCAGGAAAATGAAATTTCTGGTGATCAGTGGCACAATTTGCCCAACACTTGCACCCATTATTTTCCGGATACTGATTTCCTTTTGCCTTTGCTCGGTTGTAAAAGCAATCAATCCGAGTAAACCGAGGCATGTAATCAATACGGTAAGAACCGAAAATGCAGTAAATATTTTGCCGCGTTTTTGATCAGCTGCGTATTGTGAATCAAAATCCTGGTCAAGAAAAGTGTACGAAAAAGGAAGATCAGGAAAAACATTTTTCCATGCTTTTTCAATCCCCGCAAGCGCTCCTGGAATATTTTTTGCATCGAGTTTAAATTGCAAACTGTTTCCGTTTGGACGGTAAAACAACATCAAAGGTGCAATGGGATTATACAGTGACTGCTGATTAAAATCTTTCACTACACCAACCACTTCAAAATAAAAACCTGACGTGTCCCCTGCAAATTTTACTTTTTTTCCAATCGCATTATCCCATCCATAATATTTCACCATATT
Organism: Puia sp.; assembly: GCA_035308805.1. Classification (GTDB taxonomy): domain Bacteria; phylum Bacteroidota; class Bacteroidia; order Chitinophagales; family Chitinophagaceae; genus Puia. Next base: position 9,163 of record DATGFZ010000063.1, read on the forward strand.
TTCATTAACAATGATACTTCTTAAGGTATCAGAGAGTCCCGAAAAATTTCTCCCTTTTTTTATTTGCATGGCGAGCGTGTGGAGATAGTCTTCATCTATCGCATAATTCCATACCCCTTTCTGAGTAAACCCATTTTTTGTTTCTATCGAATACAAATTGAAACCAATATTCTGGCCACCTGGAACGGCGCTGGCCGTACTCGCAGAAAGAACCTGCGGAATTCTTTTTACTTCATTTTTAAATGCGAGGATTTTTCCGCGTATATCATTGTTTGCATTTGCAGTTAAAGAAAGAACTTGTTCTTTGTTAAACCCCAGATCTATATTGCGCAAATATTTTAACTGTCCATATACGACCCAGGTACAAATCAGCATAATCATGGAAATAGAAAACTGCACGACAATCAGAATGCGGCGCAATATTACATTACTCGAGCTTTTAGAAAGGCTGCCTTTTAAAACACTGACAGGGTTAAATTTTGAAAGATAAAATGCAGGATAACTTCCGCCGAGCAAACCGACAAACAAAATAATGCCGATCAATATCAAAAAACTATCCGGTTCAAATAATGTGTGAAATGAGATAAATTTCCCGGAAAGTAAATTGAAGGTGGGCAGCAGCAGTAATATTAAAATCATGCTTAGCAGCAAAGCCACAATAGCCGTTAAAATGGATTCAATCAGAAACTGCGCAACCAATTGTGATTTGGAAGATCCAGTTACTTTACGAATCCCGATTTCTTTTGCCCTTCTTGCTGAACGTGCCGTCGTCAGATTCATATAATTGATACAGGCAATTAGTAACATAAATAACGCAACGGCAGAGAAAATTCTGATGTAAGAAATATTTCCCAGTTCTTCCGGTTCACTGCCCATATCAGAATGCAAATGTATAGCAGGAACCGCCTGCACACCGTAGTGTATTTTAATATTGAACTGTGCAAAAATGGGAGCCATGTATTTATCATACAGCGGCAACAACTTTTTTTCAAATATGGCCGCATTGGCATTCGGTTTTAATAAAACGTAGGTGTAAAAACCAAAACCACCCCAATTGTTCGCAAAATCTTTCGGTAAAGAACTTACCGAAACAAGTATATTAAAAATGAGGTGTGAGTTCTTCGGGACATCTTTAACCACTGCTGTTATTTTATAAACATCTCCTTTGTCATTTTGTAACGTTTTACCCACGGCGCTTTTATTTTTTCCAAAATATTTTTCTGCAATTGATTGTGTAAGTACCATGGAATTGGGCTCAACCAATGCCGTTTTCGGATTTCCTTCGATAAACTCATGTGTAAAAACCTTGAACAGGTTGCTGTCTGCAAAAAAAACTTTATCTGTGTAAAAACGCAATTCGCCATCTCTATACATCGTTCTGCCGTTACCAACGAATCGAACAGCTTCCTCCACTTCCGGGAAATCCTTTTTTAATTCCGGACCAAGCGGGAATTGTGTTATGGCAAGTTTCATCACATCTTTTTCCGGTTCTTTTATGTAAGAATTGATGCGATATATCCTGTCCGCATTTTTATTAAAGTTGTCATAACTCAGTTCATCTTTAATATAAAAAATCAAAAACAGGCTGAACGTAATGCCGATCATCAAGCCAAGAATATTGATCAGACTATACCATTTGTCTCTTTTGAAATTGCGGATAGCAACGAGCAGCATATTTTTTATCATGATTTATTATTTATTTTGTTTGTCATAATTTTATTTCGAACCAGCATGTTTTCATTCTCGATCTCTGTTGTTGCAATCATGAACAACAATCATTATTCCCTGCCATCATCCGCTACTCAGTTATACATTATACTGATTCCGTCAACTACATCGCGTGATTAGGGCCGCGACTCGAAATATTCCTCCCACTTCTCTGATCCGGCCCTTATCTATTCTATCCGCAATGATTTCACCGGGTTGGCAATCGCTGCTTTTAATGCCTGGAAACTGACGGTGAACAAGGCAATAAATAATGCCAGTCCGGCAGCTAATAAAAAAAACCACCATTCGATGTCTATTCTGTATGCAAAACCAAGCAACCATTTATTCATAAAATACCAGGCAACAGGCATCGCAATAACAAAAGATATGACTACAAGTATCAAAAAATCTTTCGACAACAGATTGACGATGTTTGCCACACTAGCCCCCAAAACTTTGCGAATGCCGATTTCTTTCGTGCGTTGCATGGTGCTATAACTGGCAAGCCCCAGTAAACCAAGGCAAGAAATAAAAATGGCCAGGATGGCAAAATTCAAAAACAACTTCCCGAACCTGTCTTCGCTGCGATATTGTTTATCAAAAAATTCGTCAAGAAAATAATAGCTGAACGGCCGGTTGGGAATAATTGTTTTCCATTTATTTTCGATCGCAGAAATAGTATTCTGCAGATTGGTGGTATTGACATTTGCTGTAACCAAATAGCAACCGTTAGGTTCAATGCGGATGCTCAGTGGTTTAATCACTTCCTGCAAAGAACGAAAATGGAAATCTTTAACAACACCAATGATCATTCCTTTTCTGCCCCACTGATCAAATTTTCTCCCGATAATCTGTTCCGGTTTGGCATACCCAAACATTTTCATAGCCGTTTCATTCACGATCATTGACTGGGTTGTATCTGTTAAAAAATCTTTTGAAAAGGCGCGACCTGCAATTATTTTCATTTTGTATTGCGGCATGTAATTAAAGTCGACAAAATATAAATCGAGGTTGGCGATCTGCATATCTCCTTTCACGTTTTCAATTTGCGAATATGCGCCGGGGTTTCCGCCTCCAGGCACACTCCCGGCTAAAGAAGTTGATGTAACTCCCGGCAAAGAAGATATTGCCTGTTCAAAAAAAACTTTTGATGAGTCGCCATGCGTGTCAATGATCATTTTCTGATCTTTATTAAAACCAAGATCCTGGCTGCGCATGAAATTCATTTGATTATACACAACTATGGTTGCAATGATCAGAGCAACTGAAATTGCGAATTGAGCTATCACCAAACCTTTGCGGAGTAATATTCCTTTAAAACTGGTAGCAAAACGTCCCCTTAATACAACGACGGGTTGAAATGATGATAATACAAGTGCTGGATATATTCCGGCCAAGATTCCTATGCCTATTGCCGTTAATAAAAGCATCATCAGGTATCCTGGATGCATGAAAATGTTATGACTGATAATTTTTCCTGACAGCGTATTAAACAATGGCAAAAGCAATGCAGAAAAAATAACAGAGAATACAAAGGCGATAAAACAAAGTATTACACTTTCGCCAATAAATTGGCTCGCGAGCTGAGATCTGCTTGCCCCAACAACTTTGCGCATACCTACCTCTTTGGCACGTTCAGCTGAACGTGCAGTCGTGAGATTGACGAAATTAAAACAGGCGATTAATAAAATGAATATCGCCACAAGCGAAAAAATATACACATTGCTAATGTTACCGGTCTTGCTTCCATCGCGTGTTGATTTTAAATATACATCGCGCAGTGGTTCAAGAAATAGTGTAGGGAACATTTGCAGTTTCTTCATTTCATCACCGTTTCTTCTGATTAAGAATGCCGGGAGCTTTGCTTCCAGCGCTTTTGGATTAGCACCGGGTTTTAATAAAATAAAAGTTTTCTGCCCGTAATTTCCCCACTGATCATCCAGCCCTTTATTAAATTCTTCGGTGACTGTTGTCATGCTCACCAGCATGTCACCTTTTATCTGTGAATTTTCCGGGATGTCCTGCATCACGCCTGTAACTGTTGCGTTATAATTTCCATCGGTAAGCAAAACCGTTTTGCCTATTGGATTTTCATTACCGAAGTATTTTTTTGCAGCGCTTTCGGTAAAAACCAGGCTGAATTTTTCTTTAAGCGCTGTCGCAGGGTTTCCTCTTAGCAATTTAAAATCGAATACATGAAAAAAAGATGAATCAACAAACAATGTATTGTCTTCCTGGAACTTTACGTCTCCGCGACGTACAAGCAAGCTTGCATTATCAATACGAATTGAGGATTCAATTTCAGGAAACTCCGTTTTTAAATGCGGAGCAACTGCCCACGCAGGGCCGCTTGTGTTAATTGTTTCGGTGGGTGTTTTAATATCGCAAACAATGCGGTAAATCCTGTCGGCCTTTGAGTGAAATGAATCGTAGCTCAATTCGAATTTTACATACATGAAGATTAAAAGGAAGGCAGTCATGCCAACTGTAAGACCCATGATGTTGATAAAAGAGAAAACCCTGTGCCGCCAGAGGTTGCGAAAGGCGATCTTTAAATAATTTTTAAACATTTGAACTAATTTGTGATGTACGTTTTTTTAAGCTTTCTTATTGTTAACACTCAGTTTCGGATATTGAATTTTTGATTCTTCCCGGCAACTGGCGGATTATCGTTCGATAATCATGCTGATTTGCGCTAATCCCATCACAGTCACGCTGCCCTTAATTTTCTCCGTCGTACAAACCGCACCTGTTAAATTTTGCCTTTTAATTATTCTGCCCGTAACGTCTTCACCGGGTTCAATACAGCAGCCCTTATTGCCTGGAAACTTATTGTAAAAAATGCGATGAGTACCGCCGATGCTCCGGCGACCGCAAAAACCCACCACGCAATAGTTGTCCGATAAGCAAAATCATGAAGCCATATATTCATCCCTACCCAGCCGATCGGCGCGGCAATAACAAAAGCGATCAATACTAATTTTATAAATTCAACCGATAAAAGATTTACGATATTTGAAATACTTGCACCCAAAACTTTTCTTACACCTATTTCTTTGGTACGCTGAATGGTGCTATATGATGCAAGGCCCAGCAAACCCAGACAAGAAATAAAAATCGCGAGAATAGCGAAATTGGTAAAGAGATTGCCAAATTGTTCTTCCGCGCGATATTGTTTATTAAAAAAATCGTCTAAAAAGAAATACTCGAATGGACGATTCGGAATTATATTATTCCATTTTCCCTGAATTGATTTGATCGTTGCAGGCAGATTAGCTGACGAAACTTTTATAGAAATTAACCCCAATGCCCACGGTTCGTAACGGATGACTAAAGGCTGTATAGCCTGCTGAAGGGAATGGTAATGAAAATCCTTTAGTACACCAATTATCTTACCTTTTCTGCCCCATTGACTAAAATTTCTACCAACCGCATCTTTAGGAGAAATATATCCCAGGGATCTTGCTGCACTTTCGTTAATAACCATTGCTTGCGTGCTGTCTGTTTTAAAATCTCTGGAAAACCCCCGGCCAGCTACAAACTTGAATTGATATTGATTGATATAATCAAAGTCAACAAAATACAAATTTAGATTCGTCTTTTGGATTTCACCCGCCTTGTTCTCCATTTCTGAATAAGCGCTGGTGTGACCTGTACCCGGAGCGCTGGACGAAAAGCTTGAAGATATCACACCTGGTACAGATGCGAGCGATTGCTTAAACACATCTTTATTTTTATCAAAATTTGTATTGATCACAATGGTCTGCGCCTTATCAAAACCCAAATCCTGGGTGCGCATATAATTGAGTTGTGAGTATACAACGATGGTTCCAACAATTAACGCAATAGAAATCGTGAATTGAAAAACAACAAGACCTTTTCTTAATATCAATCCTCTTGTTCCGGTTACGAAACGGCCTTTTAACACACTTACCGGTTTAAATGATGACAATACAAGCGAGGGATAAAAACCTGCAATAACTCCTATGGCACCTGCAAGCAAAAAAAGTTCAAGAATATTTAATGGGTCAATAAAAATGCCCCCACTTATTTGCTTTCCCGCAAGCTGATTAAACAACGGTAAAAACAATGAGCACAAAAGAAGCGACAGCAAAAATGCGATGAAACAGATAATTACCGACTCGACAATAAATTGTTTTGCCAGTTGAAATTTTAAAGCACCAACCACTTTGCGGATTCCGACCTCTTTTGCACGCTCTGCGCTTCGCGCGGTAGTAAGATTGACAAAATTGGTACAGGCAATCAACAAAATGAAAATGGCAACCAC
>DATGFZ010000064.1:0-8277 GCA_035308805.1 Puia sp.
AATTTTGCAAATGTTCCATACGCCCTGGGGTGAGCGCTGCTTTTCAAAAAAACTCCTTCAGGAGCCATGCTTGCTTCATCAGAACCGAGTGAGGTATAAGGAAGTGCTATTTCTTTTTTTACGTTGTCTTCGCTCATTAAAAAATAAATTACTTCAATACGTGAATGATCCTGGATGATCAGATCAATAATGGTTTCCTCAGGAGATTTATTTCTCATTTTTGCAATCTCGCTCAAACGTTTGCCAGTCAGGTATTTCAGCGAGTCTTGTTTAAAACCGATGCAAATAATGTTCTCCGGTCCTGCACCTAGATACAAATTTTCCCAATCATTGGTTGGTGTTATCATTTCTTTCAGTATCTTTTTCCTCGTTGCCGGATCTCTCAGCCGTTCGACCCATTTATCCAAGCCTCCTGCCTGAATGGAGGGTGGCATTGCTGCATCAAAACCGGTTGCCCCCGCAGTGTAAGGATACATACAGGCCGAAATATCCAGACCCGCTTTCCTCGCGCTGTCAATTTTTGAAATCAGTTGATCCATTTTATTCCAGTTAGGTTTTCCCGCAGCTTTCAGATGGTAAAACATGGCCGGAATATTCGCATCCCTGGAAATTTTTATCAGTTCATCAGCCGCCTGCAGCAATTGATTCCCTTCACTGCGGATGTGAGAAATATAGACGCCGCCATAAGATGATGCTACTTTACAAAGCGCAATGATTTCATCCGTTTTTGCATAATTGCCCGGGGCATAAATAAGCGCAGAACCGATTCCGAGTGCCCCATCCGCTAAAGCCTGCTTGGTCAGCAATCTCATTTTATTTAATTCGGACGAGTCTGGCGCGCGATCATCAAACAACATAACGTTTTCACGGATGGTCGCCGCCCCGACAAAAGATGCCACATTGGTAGAGATCCCCTTTTTCTGTAAATATTCCAAATACTCTTTTAGAGAGGTCCACTCGATTTTATATTTGATATCATGCTCTTGTTTCTCCTCAATTTTCTTCAGCGTATCTGTCAGCGGTCCCATTGACTCGCCTTCGCCAAAAACTTCGAGGGTGACACCCTGTTTGATGGCACCGAGAGAACGCCCGTCCTGTATAAGCGATTCCATGGATTGACTTTGCACATCAATAAAACCCGGGCTCACAGCCATTCCCTTTGCATCAATATCGTTTGTAGCTCTCGCATCAGCAAGATCGCCGATAAATGCGATCGTATCTGCATCAATAGCAACATCACCTTTAAAAGGTTCATTGCCTGAGCCATCATAAATGATACCATTGCGGATTATCGTCGCAAAATGCCGGTTTGTTTGGCAGGAAGAAAATAAACAAACAACCATGATCAACAGCAAAATGGGTTTCCTCATAAAAAACATCATCGCCGAATGTAAGAAATAAAAATAATTTTCAGTAATCAGTTTAATAAGATAAATCTTGGTTAGGTCCGATGTGCAATGCCATTGCAGTGCCCGAAAAATGTGCAGCTCAACGATGCCTATTAATTATTCTATCCGGCTACCAAAAAATCTTTTAGCTTTGAATCATTCTCCATTTATGACCAAAACTATTTTGCATGAAAATATTCTTTTTGTTTTTATTGATGGTTTTGCCAATTGCTTTGTCAGCGCAGGTTAAATTTACACCTCCTGCCACGAAGGCAATGCCGGTTATTGATACGATGCACGGCGTCATGATCACCGACGATTATCGCTGGCTGGAAGATAAAACTGATACAAAAGTGGTGGAATGGACCAAAGCACAACATGATTATGGTATTCAATATTTGAATGCAACGCAAAAAGTCCATCCGGGTTTGCGCGAAGGAATTGCTGCATACGTCGACCTTGATTTTGAAGGAGCGTTAGATAAAGAAGGCAAAAGAATTTTTCAAACCATTAAAAAGAAAGGCGACAAACAAAATAAATTATATACCATCATGAATGGTAAGAAAATATTGATCTGGGACCCAGTAAAACTAGACAGTTCTGGCAGTACATCCACTTCAGATATCAACTACACCTATGACGGCGAGCGAGCGGCAGTAAGCGTACAAAAAAGTGGTGCGGAAATTACAACTACCTATATAATCAACACACGTACGGGAAAAGTTTTATATCCGCCCTTAAAAAATACCTTTGGCTATCAATGGACAAGGGATCAGCAACACGCATATTTTACAATAAGAACCCAGCAGGATGTGGACAAGCAGCTCCCATTAAAAACTTACTGGTGGCAGGTTGGTGACACCCCTGAAAAAGCAGTATTCATAGGTTCCACCAGCGATGCCAAGAACAGCTATTACGTTTATGACAACCGATACAGTGAGGCAAGCTTTTACGGTGAAGCAGATTTTTATTCGAACAGTTGTTACATGCGACCAGCAGGTTCGCAGGATAAAGGGACATTGATCTATGAAAGCAAAAAATCCACGGCATATCCTGATGCAATCGGTGATAAGTTGTACATATTTACCAACGACAATGCCCCGAATTATAAATTCATGGTAGCTGACAAAAATAATCCAGATCAAAAGAACTGGAAAACATTGATCCCGGAAAGCGAGACCGTGATGCAGGCTTATGTCGTAACAAAAAACAATATCATCATCCAGGATAAAAAAGATATTCAAAGCAGGTTAACATTATACGATCTTAACGGACAAAAATTAAAACAAATTGAATTGCCTGAAATCGGAAACGTCGCTGAAATTAGCTATGACCGCGAAGAAGATTCTGTGTACATGACATTAAACACTTTCACTTCCACATCAAAAACATTTGTAGCCTCGCCATCAGATTTTAAATGGCGTTTGTATTATCACCGCGAGTTGCCAGTTGATATGAGCAATATCGTCGGCGAAATAAAATTTTATAAATCGAAAGACAGCACAAAAGTGCCGGTATTTGTCGTACATAGAAAAGACATAAAACTTGATGGCAACAACCCTGTTTTGCTTACCGCATACGGTGGTTTCCAAATTGGAATAGAACCCCGTTTTTATGGTTTTTATGCCCCACTTATTGATCGCGGGGTCGTTATTGTTGAGCCCGGAATTCGAGGTGGAAACGAATATGGTGAAAAATGGCATGTCGGGGCGATGCTTTCCAACAAACAGAATTGTTTCGATGATTTTTACAGCTGTGCCGAATGGCTGGTGAGTGAAAAATATACAACACCTGCAAAAATCGTTGCCCTGGGTGGCAGTAACGGGGGTTTGCTCATGGGTGCAGCCGCTACCCAGCGACCAGATCTGTTTAAAGCGATAGTTTGCGAAGTGCCTTTGCTGGATATGCTGCGTTATCATAAATTTTTGATCGCGCGGTATTGGATCCCCGAATATGGTTCTGCGGAAAACGATGCGGATTTTCGATGGCTGCTTCGCTATTCGCCTTACCAGAATATCCGCAAAGGTGTAAACATACCGCCCATGCTGGTTACCGCCGGTGCCAATGATAGTCGGGTTGATCCGATGAATGCAAAAAAATTTGTAGCTGCAGTCCAAAATAACCCAGGACAAACCAGCCCGATCATTTTACACATGGATTATAACACCGGTCACGGAAGCGGACAAAGTACCCAACAAATAATTGAAAATTGGGATTTTGTATTTGAATACATCGCAAATCAATTGGATGTGCAATAGCATGTGGCATCAATGGCCATTTTAGTCTTATTCAACTGATTTTTTCTGAAAAACGGCGTCAAGGTCGTTCTTCCAACCAATTAAGTCAGCAAGGATGTCAACAACAGCTACTCTTCATACCACATACTTCGTACTTCTTCATACATTTGCCGCAATGGGCTCTATTTCTTTCGACAACACAGAAAACGCTTTTGAATATAAAAGCGATAAGGAATTAAAAAAAGCGGATTTTCTTTTCTCATCAATGGGACGCGCCTGGCTGGTAAAGCTGGGCACAAAATTAACGCCCTGGGCTATTCGTAGCGGATTGCCCATAAAAGGAATTATCCGCAACACTATTTTCTCTCAGTTCGTCGGCGGCGAAACGCTTGAAGAAACCGCAGCCGTCGCGAAAAAATTAGGCGAATATAATGTGCAGGTAATTTTAGATTATGGAGTTGAAGGCGGCGATGCCAATGAAAAGAATTTCGATCATGCATGTGACGAATTTATCCGGGTAATAAATTATGCAGCAACGCAGCCGAATATTCCATTTATGAGCATTAAGATTACAGGATTTGCGCGATATGGTTTGCTGGAAAAATTGGATCAGTCCGTTGAATTGAATGCAGGCAGTTTGATGAAACGTTATGCAAAAGCGCTGGAATCATTAACGCCTGAAGAAAAAGATGAGTGGCAGCGTGTACAGCAACGTATGTTGCGTATTTGTAAGGTTGCACAGGAAAAAAATATAGGTGTTCTTGTTGATGCGGAAGAAACATGGATACAAGATCCGGTAGATGTGATCACGATATTAATGATGGAACAATTCAATAAACAAAAAGTAATCGTTTACAATACCGTGCAATTGTATCGTCACGATCGGTTGAGGTTTTTAAAAGATTCACTCGAAGCCGCAAAACTCCGCCATTTTATTCTCGGAACAAAACTTGTTCGCGGCGCCTATATGGAAAAAGAAAGAAAGCGGGCAGCAGATCTCGGTTATTCTTCACCCATTCAATCAAATAAAAAAGCAACAGACAATGATTATGATGAAGCTTTACAATTTTGTATCGAAAATATTAACCGCATCGGCTTGATTGTTGCAACGCATAATGAGTTCAGCAATTTGTATGCAACGCAATTATTGCAGCAAAAAGGTTTGCCATTAAATCATGCGCATGTTCATTTTTCGCAGTTGTACGGAATGAGTGATAACATTACTTTTAACCTGGCAAAAGCCGGATGCAGGGTGAGCAAGTATTTACCTTTCGGACCGATCAAGGATGTTATTCCTTATCTGATGCGCCGCGCCCAGGAAAACAGTTCGATCTCCGGGCAAACCGGAAGAGAATTGGGATTGATAAAAAAAGAATTGGATAGAAGAAAGAGGTGAAATGCATACCTGACTTGCATGATCCATGACATAATAAAACAAATGGCAAGCTCTGGGATCTCCGGATCTTAAATCTTGCTATAACATGTAAACCTGGACTGTTAGCTCAGTTGGTTCAGAGCGCTGCTTTGACAGAGCAGAGGTCACTGGTTCGAACCCAGTACAGTCCACCACGACAGCACAAGGCTGCAACAGCTGACCGCGTATCGTTCCCATACATTACTATCAGCCGGTAAATACACAAAGCCGGGCTACAACCTGCTTTCTGAATTCTTTTAGATTCAGCATTTTCCCCTTACTGATAAAGAAGGGACTCAAATTATTCTCAACTAAGGTAATCTGCGATCCCGGAGACAGTCATAGCTGCAGGTTCCAAAAAAATATCTGGACTCAAATTTTCTTAAGCGATCTGGCAACATTTTTCTATTCTAATCGGGTTTTGATTCAACCAACGGCACCAAATTAAAAAATATGATAAAAATTATTTTTTAAGCTAAGATTCTTACTGCAATAACTTCCGTATATACTTATAAGCAATTAACAAAAATTGGTGAAGCCAGTTTAGGCTCTCTCGTTTGGGGGAGCTTTTTGTTTTATTCAGGCAGCATTTCACTTTCGACTGAACCTGCCAGACTCAGCCAATACGCATCATGCTGCCCTTCAACCGCGGTGCTCTCACACCACATGCACTGAAATACCTCCGAAGACTCTCCGGGACAAAATTAAAAATGCATTACCCCATTCAGGAACGTGAACCCATCAGCATAATAATTTCACAACAACATTATTTTTCTACCTCAAAAAAAAAGCATTAATCTTGTTCTTGCCAAAATTTCAAATACTGTCATCATGAGAAAAAATATTCCACCATACAACCGCAGGGAATTCCTTAAAACCAGTTTACAGGCATCTGCAGCATTCACCATCATCCCGAGATTTGTCATGGGAGGAGCCGGTTTTACTGCACCAAGTGACATGATGACCCTGGGTTTCATCGGCGCAGGGAAACAAGCGCGCGGACTTGCCGATTCATTCGCGCCAAAAACAAAAATTGTTGCAGCAGCAGAAGTTGATTCGCAAAAACTCGATCTCTTTAAATCAGTTGTTGAAAAAACTTACGCCAAATACCAAAAGCAGGCAAATTACAAGGGATTAACCGGTTATGGAGATTTCCGCGAAATGCTGTTGCGAAAAGACATTGATGCCGTAATTGTCGTCACGCCCGATCACTGGCATGCGGTCGCCAGTATTGCCGCTGCAAATGCAGGTAAGCATGTGTATTGCGAAAAACCATTGGGACATTCAGTCGAAGAAGGGAGGGCCATGGTGACCGCGATGAATAAGAATAAAGTGATCCTTCAAACAGGAAGCATGCAGCGCTCCTGGGTAAATTTCAGACATGCCTGCGAGTTAATCCGCAACGGTTATGTCGGCGAAATTAAAGAGGTGCTGGTGAATGTAGGCACCGCAGCGATCCCCGATTATCTTTTGCTGGAGGCAGTTCCACCAAATTTGAATTGGGAAATGTGGGTTGGTCCAGCACCGTTCAGGCCTTTCAATTCAGAATTGTCTCCTCCGGTTGAAAAGGATATTTTTCCAAATTGGCGAAATTATAAAGAATATGGCGGAGGAATCCTCAGCGATTGGGGTGCCCACATGTTTGACATTGCGCAATGGGGTTTGGGAATGGATAAAACTGGTCCGGTGAAATTATTTCCGCCCGATGGAAAAGACCATAAATTCCTCACGATGGTTTACGAAAACGGCGTAGTCGTGAAACATCAGGATTTTGGTCGCGGATTTGGTTTGCGTTTTATCGGAACAAAAGGCAGACTTGATATCAGCCGCGATTTTATTGACAGCTACCCGGCAAATATTGCCACCGCGGAAATAAAACATACGGAGATACAATTATACAAAAGCGACGACCATTACCAGGATTGGCTCGACTCGATCAAAAATAATAAACAACCAATCTGCGATGCGGAAACCGGTCATCGCACCAGCAGCATCTGCGCCATTGCAAATATTACTTATTGGTTAAATCGTCCGCTCCAATGGAATCCTGCAACCGAACAATTTGTGAACGATGCGGAAGCCAATTTATTGGCAAAAGCAAATATACAAGGCGACTGGAAGTTGGCATAGGGAAATGTTAGGGTCTGCATGGTTAGGTAATATTCATCATTCCCCATTTCTCGTTTTGATGGTTTCGCATCCACGCCATGTAGCATGCAAATTAATTTTTGCATTTTCTCCTCCGCAGACCCCTTGTTGCTGCCTGCAAACAATAATGATCCGGATGACATGCGGCAAAACAGGCCAATCACCAATTCACGGGCATCCAGGCTATATGGCGCTCTTTTTCCTATTTTATGTCTATCCCGTCGCCAGAGCTAATACTTTCTTATCTCAAATCGACAAAAAAATACAAACCACTGACCTGGCTATTTGGTCATTTTCTGCCTTACTATGAGGAACACAATTCCCAAAAAGAACCAATTTGTATTCAAAATGGGAAGGATTTGCGGCAGGTTCACTATATTTTAAACGTAAAGCAACAATGGAACATCTTTTGCGTTTATGTATTTGGTTTTTCATAGGATATTGGATTTTAAAAACGGGCTGGATTTCTATCCTGGCCCTTTTTTTATTTTATAGTCTCTCTCTTTTTAAGCGAATAATGATGAATCAATAATTGATCAGGGTTGAGTTGCCAATTATCACTTATCCATTTACAATGATCATTTCTCTATTATCTTTGCCCCTCTCAATTCATTATGCTACCAAAATAACACTGTCATGAAAAAAACATTCATTGTTTTTTGCCTCATCAATTTTTCCATATTCCTCGCAAATGCCCAAAAAAAATATCCTGACGATAATCCCAAACCACCTGCACCTTTAAATCGAATGGTTGTTACCGATACAGCTGTTGTTACAAAAAGCGAAGTAACCATAAAAGGTCAGCGAATTCCCTATACGGCTACTGCCGGGATGATGCCTGTTTGGGATGAAGCCGGCAAAGCAATTGCGGGTGTCTTTTATACTTATTATGAACGTTCCGACATAAGAGATCGCGCAACCCGTCCGTTAATTATTTCTTTCAATGGTGGTCCGGGGACTCCTTCTGTCTGGATGGAAATTGGCTATACCGGCCCCCGCATTTTAAATGTAGACGATGAAGGATATCCTGTCCAACCTTATGGCGTTCGCGAAAACCCAAATTCAATTTTGGATGTTGCCGACATTGTTT
>DATGFZ010000065.1:0-6081 GCA_035308805.1 Puia sp.
GTCTATTTTAATAAATATCCGGGGCGCTTTATTTCTTCACATTTATCAGACTGGACTGCTGATAAAAAAGAAATGCCGGTCGGTCAGGGTGTTATTGACTGGAAAGAATTTTTTGCAGCAGCAAAGACCGGTGGAGTGAAAAATTTTTTTGTAGAAATGAATTTTGATAAATTTAAAGACAGCGCTTCTTACATCAAAGGGTTATAAATTACGATTCTTAGCAGGATTAATACCGCGCATGTGCAATTGAATTAAAAACGGTTCATCATATTCTAACACGACTATAATTCCATTCAACTTTAGAATGATCATACAACATTTCTTCGATTAAGGCTGGTAGTTGCCTTTAATATATCCATGCCAAAAATAACCTCAATCACTTTAATTTTTTGCAGTGAACTGATTGAAAGCAATGACTTTTCCGTCTTTTACTTTCCAGTTTTCCTGCATCAAAATCGTATCGGCTTTTCCGCCATTCTTGGGATACCTTCTTTCAGTTGACCAGATATTTACCCAATCTTCATTTTTATCATTCACATGCGCACTCTGCCATGCAATAATATCAAAACGCATCGAATCGAGATTGTCAATATCGCTTTTTGCAAAGTTGAGTAATTGTGCAGTTGGTCCGTAAAAATGCATGCCACTGGCATCATCATATTTTACCGAATCAGCAAAAAAAGGTTTCATGTCCTGTATTCTGCCAGATTCAAACATTTTCCACACCTGCAAGACTTTTTGCGCATTAGCTGGATTTCCCGGAACTGTTATGTCAGAAGAGTACGTTGCTTTATATGGATATGACAATGTATCGGCTGCAGCAGTTGAAGTGCCGGAATCTGTGTGTGTATTACACCCTGCAAGCAGAATAATAATTGGTAACTGTAGTAATAATTTGCCCATTGGTTTGCTTTATGGTAAAGTGATTGTATGGCTAAAGATAATAATGATTTTTTTTATAATTCGGGAATTGTATAAATTTAATAGCATCGTTTTATCAATCTTTTAAAAATCAGCTTATGGGAAATTATAAACCTATTGTGCTCATGATGTTTTTTGTGGCCCTTGTTTCTAATTCATGCAGCAAGGTAAATCTGGCCGCTGCTACAGGCGGCACGGGTCAGAAAATGTCAAGCATCAATGCAATATCAGAGAGCATAACATTCAATAACGTAACTATAGATGCTGCTGAAACGCATGTTTTTTCCGTGCCGGATATTACACAGTCTGTAATTGACAAGGGATCTGTTTCTGTTTATGCCACTTTTACTTCCGAGTCGCAATGGAGTGCCCTGCCCATCATCAAAAGTTGTGATTCAAGGCTTGAAATCGGTTCCATAACAGCAGGAAATGTTGAAATTCAAAACAACCTCGGATCTGCAGTTTCCATGTCATTCAGATTTGATATTGTAGCGAATTAGACTGGTTTAATGTTGGGCAATCCAGGGTTATTTTGCCGCATATCTTGTCTTCAGATTTTCCAAGCAATCCGTGAATACTCCATTGTCGCATAGTCATGAGTCCGCGGGAATTGGCAGGTGTTCCTTATGCATTGACAATCGTACTAAAATTAAAACATCAGGCTTAATATATTGTTCCTGCCGGTTTATTAACTTAAGGCAAATTTATTTCTTAATAAATAATCGTAACTCTCTTGTATTGCGATAAAAACATCAGTAGCAACGACATCCATCTCTATAACCATCCACTTGATGTTATGATCAGCAGCTTTTACAATTGCGGGAAAATTTTGAACGCCCTTTCCTAGCGCAACCATCGGGTCGGGATTGTCCTTCGGAAGGGAATCATTCCATGTTGCCGGTCCGTCTTTCATGTGTAAAAAACGTGCACGATCTCCAAATTTTTCTATGATTTTTGCCGGGTCTTGTCCTGCAACTTTAACCCAATAAGTATCTATTTCAAAAAATATGTCTTTGTCAGCTCCATCCAGCAACCATTCGTAAACAAAACGGCCGCCAACACGATTTCGGTATTCCCACCAATGATTATGCAGACCAAAGCGCAATCCATTGGCTTTTGCAAAATGGGACGCCTCGTTATAAACAGCAATCAGTTCCTTTGTTCCGTCCAAGCTGCTGTAGCGTTTATCCTCAGGCCATCCGTGCCATATCATTTCTTTGCAATCAAATATCTCAGCTGTTTGCAGCATCGCCGCCTTTTTATTTCCTACAGGAATTTCAATATGACAGGATGAAACTTTCAATCCGGCCTCCTTTAATTTTTTTGCTGCGTCTCTTTCCGTCACTTTGGGTGGCCAAAAAGCAGTTTCCACTGTTTTTATCCCTATTGCCGCCAGTCTATGAAAAACCGACGCCATGTCTTTTTCAAGCTCTTTCCGCACTGTATATAATTGCAGGGCAATCTTAGCTGTTGGATTTATTGCTGCAGTAAAAATCCGGGTAGGTAACAAGGCTGCGCAGAGCGTCGAAGATCCGTACAATCTTAAGAATTCACGCCTGGGAAATGGCTGGTTCATGATATTTATTATTGTAAAATTGATGAATTTAAATTAATTATAAACTTACTATTCCGTTTTTGATAGCATACATGACCAAGCCAACACGTGTTTTTAAATTTAGTTTTTCAAAAAGATCGTTTCGGTAACCATCTATAGTCCGGGCGCTCAAATACATTTTGTCTGCAATTTCTTTATAGGTCATTTCGGTACATGTGAGTTTCAGAAATTCTATTTCGCGATCATTTAGCGGCATCAATTTTTTTATTTTTTTCTCCTGGTCGTCAAAAGAATTTATTGCATGAATCAATTTTCCCGAAACAATCTCTGAATAGTAAAACCCTTTTCGCACCAGTTCATCTAATGCCTTTTTAAATTCTGCTGGTTCGATATCTTTCAGGATATAACCTTTTGCCCCGCATTTAAGCATGCGAATAATTGATTGTTCATCGTCATACATGGAAAGTGACAGCACTTTTATTTCAGGATGATTTTGTTTGATCCAAAGTGTGGTGTCGTAGCCATCCATCTCTGGCATATTAATATCCATCAATACAATTTGCGGAAGCATTTGGGCATTTATTTTTTCTATAAAATCTTTTCCGTTATCTGCTTCAAACACCACATCATAATCATCAAGACTTCGAATCAGGTTGGCAAGTCCCCGCCGCAACAATACGTGATCATCTGTGACTGCAACATATGTTTTTGTGTTTATCATAATACTATTTAAGTGGCAATGGGTAATTTAACATCAACAGTTGTGCCTGTGCCCGGAGAACTTGTTATCGTTAGCTGCGCACCGATTATTTGTGCGCGATCCCACATATTTTTAATTCCTAACCCCGGTCCCTCCTTGATATTTGAATTGAGATCATTTACGTCAAAACCATGACCGTTATCCTGTATCTTTAACGAGAAAGAAACCGGTTCATAATTCATTTTTACCACGATAATTCCTGCCTTTGCATGCTTGATGATATTATTAAAAGATTCCTGTACAATACGGAAAAGGATCAACTCTTTTTGCGGTTCGAGTTTGTACATTTCACCTGAGGATTCAAAAACTGTTTCAAACCATCCTGTTTTTTTTATTATACCCAATTCATGTTCAATTGATTTTGCCAATCCTAAAATTTTAATATGATCGGCGTTGAGACCTTTTGCAACATCTCTCAGATCCTGGATAGCTTTCGAAATAAGATTTTTTGCATCGTCAACTTTTTCGTGAGCGGTTACAGCATCGTTCATCTCCACCGTACCCAGATTTAATTTTGCAAGACTCAGGATTTGGCCGATATTATCATGAATTTCCCAAGAAATATTCTTTAAAGTTTGCTCCTGTATTTCAAGTTGTGTTCGGAGCAGCGTTTGTTGAAATTCGTTTTGAAGGTTCAATTTTTCATCTTGTTTTTTTTTGTTCAGCAGAGAAAACTCGCGTTTCTTAAGTTTACTGTTTCTCCAAAACAAAAAGGTGATTATTAAAAAGATGAAAATAGCAAAGACGAAACCGTAAATTTTAATTCTATCCTGAAACTGTTCTTCAGTCTTTTGTATTTGTTCATTGTACAATTTATTGTCGAACTCCTCATTCTCTATTTCTCTGCCTTTATTTAAATTCATCAGGCTATCGCGAAACAAATTGTGTAGCGATAAATAGCGATACGCGCTGTCGAGATTCGATTCACTTTTGTAAAAATCCGCCAATAACCCACTGGCTTCGCCGGCTTCTTCAAGATATTCTTTTGCTGTTGCGGCGGCTATGGTTTTTTTTAGATAAAATATTGCAGAGTCGTCTTGTTTTTTTAAGAATAAAATTTTTGCCATTGGAATATTCATTTCCAAAATGGATACTGATCCAGGCAACATATCCTCATATTTTTTGTACATGGATAGGGCTGAGTCAATTTTTCCCTGTCTTGAAAGAATTGCTGCGAGCGTGACTGCGGGTAATATCCAGGATAACGGTTTTCTTTTTAATTCTATTTCCAATGCTCTTTTCGAATTTGTGTATGCCGAGTCTAATTTCCCAACTGCAAGAAAAGCACGCCCTTTTAATCCTTTGATTGCTTCTTCAAAATCAGTATCATTTTTATCAGGCTGAGCTACTATGGAATAATAGTCTATCGCATGTTGATAGTTTCCCTGGTAATAGTAAAGATTGCCTAGGTGTAAGTTGGCTCCGGCAATAAGATTTTCATCTTTTATGTCCAAAGCTCTATGCAATACGCCAAGTTCCAATTGTTGCGCTTTATAATAATTTCCTTGGGTGGCAAGCACTTCTCCTTTAAAAAGCGAAGACAAAAGCTCACCTGTCTCATAATTTATCTTTCTGGAGAGAGCCACCCCCTCGTCAAAATATTGTAACGCTGTATCAGGGTAAAAATAAGAATATTGCCTGCCGAGCGCAATCATTGTTTCAATTTTGCCTGTATCTTCTGTTGAATTTTTTAGTTGAAGTTTTAAATCATCTATTTTACGATCTTGCCCGCTAGCATAAAAACCGGTAACTAAAATTAAAAACAAGGTCCAATTTATTCTAAATTTCAAAACTTGTGAGATTTATGGGTTGGTTCTAAACTAAAAAGCGCTTTCAGGACAAAGAGGCTTTTTAGGGACAACGGAGTTTCGCTTAATATAAAATAAAATTGCCATATTTATTTAAAAAAAATAAAAAACCGTTTATTATTTTAAAAAAACGTGGAAAACACGGGCAAAAAAAACCGTGTTTTCACCCTTTTCAGTCTGATGAAAATTTTAAATATTCGCAGTGCAGTTGACAAGTTAATTAAAAATTTTATTAATCAACATTAGCCT
Organism: Puia sp.; assembly: GCA_035308805.1. Classification (GTDB taxonomy): domain Bacteria; phylum Bacteroidota; class Bacteroidia; order Chitinophagales; family Chitinophagaceae; genus Puia. The sequence continues at coordinate 5,294 of DATGFZ010000065.1, forward strand.
TTAAACCTTTTACTGACCGTGTTTATTACGGACGTGGTAATAAGCAATTTATTAATGGAAGATACAAGTCTTCCATTTTTCGTTTACGAGATGAGTCGATTGCATCAGGCTCAAGTGCACAGCAATCGGTCAAAAAATTCCTTATTTTTTCACCCGGTCAAAAAATTCCTTTTGCAGAGCCAGTGTTTTTGTATCTGTTTTCACAGCTTTGAGCGCTTCTACCAATTGACTTATTACATGTTCACTTACCAATTCGCCCAGCTCGCGCGTTGCTTTAGCTCCTTCCCCGGCATAATGATTTGGATAATCTGCATACCACCAAATGGCCGTATAGACATTTGGAATGTTGAGTCTGTTTTGATTAGCACCTGATTCATTTGCCGCGCTATCCATCTTTACTAGATCGGGGCGCAAATAGAGAAGCGAAGATGTTTCTCTTTCGCCGGCATGCTGATCACCGGCAGGATTTGATTTATGAAGTGCGTTCATTTTTTTTGCATACGCTGAATCGGAATGCGCTTCAAAAAAATACACAGCGTATTCACGTCGTTTTTCCAATCTTGTCTGAATAAAATACCGTATCAATTCCGGGTTACCGCCATGTCCATTGATAATTAATATTTTTTTAAACCCGTTTCTGGCAATCTCGTCACAGGTTGCTTCGAGCAAATCCCAAACCACCCGCTCTGGCAAAGCAAATGTTCCGGGCTGATGTCTCGCTTCATTTATTTGCCCATAAAAATAATCCGGGAACACAACTGCATATTCTTTCTTTGTCGCTCTCGCGG
>DATGFZ010000066.1:0-6607 GCA_035308805.1 Puia sp.
ATCCTATCCGTTCACCAGCCCGCACGGATTATCAAAGGATGGGAACCTCCTTTTTATTTGCGATGCTGCCGATGGCTTGCGGATATTGGATGCAACTGATGTCGGCAATATCAGGTTGCTGCAACATCTTACCGGCATGAACGCGCAGGATGTGATCACACAAAACGGGAAAGCATTGGTTGTTGCAGTGGGAAAATTGGTGCAGTATGATTATAGTGACATCAACAATGTTAGGTTATTGAGTACAATAAGTGCAGGAAATTGATCGACATCTTTAAGGTTGTCAACCTTGATTTCTCGCTGATGCGCGGTTCTTTTTTTTATGGGTTCATCGTTGGATCGAAATTCATTCGCCCGTAAATCATTTTCGGACTGTATTCTCCCTATCAACCATTTCTATTAAATTTTTCAGTGTGTTTATGAAAAGCAAAATTATGCTCTGTTTGTTGATTCAGGCTGCCGTCACCGTCATCAATGCCCAACAACCGCAAAATCACAATGCCTGGTGGTTCCGGTCAATCGACAATTTGGGATTGGCTGCAGGACAAAAAAATACCGCTTTGGTCATGCAAACAACGGGTGGATTTCAACATAAATCGCTATTTGCCGGAGTCGGTGCGGGACTGGATTATTATGGCTTTCTCAGCGTTCCGCTATTTGTTGACCTGCGAATGTATTTAAGCCCAAATAAAAATGCTTTTTTTATTTATGAAGATGGCGGAGTCAATATTATCTGGCAAAAAAAAAGCATCGAAAATTTTACCAGCGGGTATCATCATAATCATGGTTATTACAATGACTTCGGTGCCGGCTATAAATTTCATTTAAAAGACAGAACATCCGTTATATTGAGTGGCGGGTATACTTACAAACGGATTTCAGAAAGTGTTTCAAATCAGGAATGCCCTTTTGCCGGACCATGCTATCTTCAAAAAGATAAATATATCTATGATTTATCCAGATTGATTTTCAAGATCGGATTGGAATTTTAAATGTTATTTATAAATTTTAAATTTCTTTTTATGCCACTATATTTTGCTCTTTTTAATGGAGAGTGGTTAAATATAGTCTTAAAACGCTCTTCTGTTAACTCTTCCCAGTCGTTGGTTGTAAAATTTAAAATTTGAGGAATCGGATTAAATTCGATTTCACTTGTTGGTTTTGCAAAACGATTCCATGGACAAACATCCTGGCAAACGTCACAACCGAACATCCAGTCATCAAATTTATTTTTCATAGAAGAGGGAATCAATGCATCTTTCAATTCGATGGTGAAGTAGGAAATGCATTTACTGCCATCAACAACTTTATTCTCAAGAATGGCCTCTGTCGGGCAGGCCTCAATACATTTTGTACATGTTCCGCAATAATCGTGTACAAGGGGATCGTCGTATTCAAGTTCAATATCAACAATCAGTGTTGCGATAAAAAAAAAAGATCCTGACTTTTTATGAATAAGATTTCCATTTTTGCCTACCCATCCCAAACCACTCTTTTGCTCCCATGTTCTTTCCAAAACAGGAGCGCTGTCAACGAATCCTCTGCCATGAATGGCTCCAATATTTAACTTGATCAGCCCGATTAGATCATTCAATTTGGTCTTGATTACTTCATGATAATCTCTGCCAAAAGCGTATTTCGAGATTTTGGGTGCACGTTGTTTTTGATTAGCCGAAGGGAAATAATTCAGCAATAAGGTAATTACTGATTTTGCACCGGGCATCAATCTGGTCGGGTCGACACGTAAGTCAAAATAGTTCTCCATATATTTCATGCCTCCATGGAAACCCTTAGTAAGCCACTGCTCCAGTTTACGGGCATCCTCATCTAACCGTTTCGCCTGCGCAATACCGCAATAATCGAACCCCAGCGAACGGGCAAATTGCTTAATATTTCTTGTATGATCTGTCAAAGTATTTCGAACACAATGTTAGTGAATAACAAATTTTTTTGCTAATATTGATAGACCTAAAGCCTCTACCACCTATGCACCTCAAAACGCTTACCTGCATAATAGCACTTTTTTTGCTATTTCAGTATCATTTACCTGCGCAAGATAAATCAAACGCCAAATTCGGAAAAGTGACGCCGGCAGATTTTGATCTTACAAAATACAATTATGATTCCTCAGCTTCGGCCGTCATCCTCACCGATATTGGCAGTTCGGAGTTTGAAGGAAATATCAAGGGATGGTTTTCTTTATTATTTAAACATTACAAGCGAATTAAGGTTTTGAGCAAGCATGGATTTGAAGCAGCCACAGTTGAAATACCATTGTATGTCAGTGGTCAGAATGAAGAAAAAGTTCAAAATCTTAAAGCCATTACTTATAACCTTGATGATGGAAAAATAATTGAAACAAAACTGGATGATAAATCCGTTTTTACTGACAGAGTCAGTAAAAATAATATTGTAAAAAAATTTACATTTCCAAATTTGAAAGAAGGTTCAATCATTGAATACACCTACACGGTACAATCAGATTTTTTATTTAATCTCCAGCCCTGGGAATTTCAGGGTTCATACCCCTGCATTTGGAGTGAGTACCAGGTGACCATTCCCCAATTTTTCGATTATGTATTTTTAGGCCAGGGCTACCAGCCATATTTCATTAATACAAGCAGTAATTCCAACGTGTCTTTTTCGGGAAGAATACCCGGCGGCTCAGGAAGCGATCAACCATTCAATATAAATGGAATCGCAGTCACTCATCGTTGGGTAATGAAAGACGTCCCTCCATTGAAAGAGGAAAGCTTTACGTCGACAATCAATAATTATATTTCCAAGGTTGAATTTCAGTTGTCTCAATACAGGTTACCAGATGAACCGATAGAAGACGTAATGCCGAATTGGCCCAAAGCTTGTGAAAACTTGATGAAAAATGAAAATTTTGGCGCTGATATCTCCAGTAACAATGGATGGCTTGATGCAGAATTAAATAATGTGATAAAAGGATCTGCAGACAAATTAGAAAAAGCGGTAAAAATATATTCTTATGTACGCAATAATTATACCTGTACCGGCTACAACCGTTTAAAGATGGACAATTCGCTGAAAACAATTTTTAAAAATAAAAGCGGCAGCGAGGCCGAGATCAATCTTCTGTTGGTAGCCATGCTGAACCACGTAGAGATTCATGCCGATCCGGTTATTTTAAGCACACGCAACAATGGTTATACCAATGAACTGTACCCGCTGCTTGACCGGTTCAATTATGTTATTTGCTCAGCAAATATCAATAATAAAATCTGTTATCTGGACGCAAGCCGGGCTAAACTTGGATTTGGGAGCCTTGCTGATGAGTGTTATAACGGTCATGCACGTGTGATAAATATAGATAACCCGCTACCTGTTTATTTTTATGCCGATTCACTGAAAGAAAGGAAAATCACTTCTGTGTTTATAACCAATGATGAGAAAAACCCCGCCGAATTGAGCGGAACTTTTTCTTCTACGCTGGGAAATATTGAATCTTATGATTTGCGTGAAACCGTATCTAAGAAAACGGAAGAGGACTATTTTAAGAGAATCAGGTCATACAGCTCGGATTATATCATTACAAATACCGCCATTGATTCGCTGACACAATTGGATATGCCCGCAACAGTTCATTACGATTTTGCATATAAGATATCACCAGACAATGAAATCATCTATTTTAACCCCATGTTTAGTGAAGGCTATAAAGAAAATCCATTCAAATCTGCCCAAAGAAAATATCCGGTGGAAATGCCCTATGTGATGGATGAGACGTTTGTGCTCAATATGGAAATTCCCAATGGATATGTTGTTGATGAAATGCCAAAATCCGCCAGGGTTTCTTTAAATGGAACCGAGGGCTCTTTTGAATACCTGATTGCAAAAGATGATGCAGGTATCCAGATGCGTTCCCGCATCAAATTAAATAAAGCAACTTTTGAACCGGATGATTATAGCACGCTGCGCGATTTTTTTGCTTTTATCGTAAAACAACAGAGCGAGCAGATCGTGTTCAAAAAGAAAAAATAGATTCAACAGAGGATATCCAAGATTTCCATTAACCGGGCGGCTTAATTTTTGTCCTATAAACCCACACACATGAGAAGCATCAAGGTTTTTAGCATGTTGTTGTTACATGTCTTTTTATATGGCTGCGTTACCGCGCAAAATAAACCATCTGCCAAGTTTGGAAAAATCAGCCCGGCTGATTTTGATCTTTCTCAAAGTACAGTCGACCCCGATGCCGGTGCTCTTGTCATCGCAGATATTGGCGAATCTCACTATGAAGGAGTCAATATCAGGGGGATGAGATTAATGTACAACCATTATAAAAGGGCGAAGATTTTAAAGAAAAGCGGATTTGCCATTGCAGATGTCACCATTCCTTATTTTTCAAATGGAACCTACGGACAAAAAATATATGATCTCAAAGCCAATACATACAACTTGGAGAACGGACAGGTTACTCAAATAAAGTTAGACGACAAATCTGTTTTTACAGAAAATTTCACGGGAGATTTTTTTTTAAAAAAATTTACTTTTCCCGGAGTCAAAGAAGGTTCCATCATTGAATATTCGTACGAAATTGAATCCTCACCACAAATAAACTTACAATCGTGGGAATTTCAAGGCAGATACCCTTGTTTATGGAGTGAGTATAACATATCAATCCCCGAATTATTTCACTATGTCACTTTAGAACAGGGCTATAATACCTATTTTATCAATACAACAACTGATGATTTAGAGTACGGATTTAAAGCAACGCAACATCATTGGGTTATGAAAGATATAGCTGCCTTGAATGAGGAAAAGTTCATTACTACTACAAATAATTACATTTCAAAAATCGAATTTCAGCTTTCGACAATAAGTCAAGCGGGAACGACAATATCAATTCTGCCGAATTGGTCGAAAATTACTGAAAGCATGATGGAAAATGAAAAATTTGGCGCTGCGTTAACTGAAAATAATAAATGGTTGGATGAAACGCTAAAACCGGTTATTCAAAAGGCGAATTCGAAACTGGAAAAAGCAGAGAACATTTATGCCTTTGTTCGTAATAATTTCAAGTGTACCCAAAATACCGGAATGTCCATTACGAATTCTCTAAAAAAGGTTTTTACTGATCGAAGTGGAAATGAAGCGGAAATTAATTTGCTTTTGTCTGCTATGCTTAATCACGAAGAACTGCCCTCAGATCCGATTATCTTAAGCACGAGGCAAAATGGTTACACGAACGGTCTTTACCCGATGATGAATAAATTTAATTATGTTGTTTGCGATGTAAAAATTGGCGCTGATACTTATTTGCTTGATGCAAGCCAGCAATTTCTGACATTCAATCATTTACCGGCATATTGCTATAACGGACAGGCAAGATTAATCAATAAAGATGAATCTCAGCCGATAGACCTCAATGCCGATCTGTTGCAGGAAAAGACCGTTACGTCAGTCTTTATCATCAATGACGATAAAAACACCAATGACATTTCAGGCAGTTTTCAATGTTTATACGGTTATTATGGTTCGTATAATGTAAGAGAAGAGATTTCAAAAAATACTGAAAAGGACTTTTTTAAAAATCTCAAATCATCCTCTGCGGATGAAATGGAGATTCAAAATCCTGGTGTGGATTCATTGAACCAGCTCGAAAATCCTGTTACCGTGCATTACGATTTTTATGTAAAAAATGCAGGCTCTGCTGATATTGTTTACTTCAACCCCGTTGTAGCGCCAACCTTTAAGGACAATCCCCTAAAATCAATGGAAAGGAAATACCCTGTGGAAATGCCGTATACTACAGATGAAGTATATCTCCTGGATATGGAAATTCCCAAAGGATTCGTTGTGAATGAAATTCCCAAATCCGAAAAAGTGTCTTTGAATCAAACGGATGGGTTTTTCGAATACATCATTGAAAGCGATGAAACATCCATTCATTTACGTTCGCACATCAAGATCAATAAGGCAACTTTCACACCGGAAGAATACCATTCATTACGCGATTTTTTTGCGTATGTTATAAAAAAACAAACTGAACAAATTGTATTTAAAAAGAAAAAATAGATCTTATGAAAAATTTTTCAAGTTTAATGGTAATGATGATTCCCGCATTCGTTATGGCTCAAATGTATAATTCAAATTCGATCCCTGATTCACTGATAAAGGACGCTGATGCAGTGAAGCGATATGAAGAAATTACCGTTGAATTGAAATCTCCTTCAAAAGCAATAATTCACGAACACCATGTATATACCGTGCTAAATGAATCCGGAAGCAAGTATGACGAGTACGTAACCGAATATGACAAGTTCATCAGCATTAATTCAGCATCAGGCATTTTATATGACAATGCCGGAAAGGAAATCAAACGCGTAAAGAAAAAAGACATGGAAGATGTAAGTGGTTCAGGTGAAGAGAATTTAATGACAGATACGAGATATAAAGTAAATCATTTCTACCACAAGATATATCCGTATACTGTGGATTATGAAGAAGAAGATGAAGTGAACGGAATCAGGTATTTTGATGATTGGTTTCCGCAAAGCGCATCGCATCTTTCCGTACAGTACAGCAAATACGTCGTTATTGCCCCCAAAGATTATTTGGTCAGGTTTAAGCAGTT
>DATGFZ010000067.1:0-2407 GCA_035308805.1 Puia sp.
GTTCATTCATTTACCTAATTTCTTCAGGTAAAAAATATGCGACCTTACCGCAGAATGAATTCTTCGATGCTCAATATATGGCAGTTTGGATTCGGCGCAGGTTTGTCTCACAATTTTACAAATGGCCGGATAATGAATATGAGAAATTTTTGGAAATAGATGATGCTCTATTTGAAAATTTAATCCGCCAAGCCACCAAGTAATAAATTTGTTTTTGGTAGCGAAGTTTGCGGTTGATTTCAATTGATGAAGCGCCCATTCATCTTCCATTTTATCGGATGATTCTGACAATACCGAAAAAGACGTTTCTTCTACTGTGTGTGCCAACTGAAAAACGATACTCAATAGGAAGCCGGCGACCATAGTACAAATCAAAAAACCAAATAACCAGGGAAGAAAGCCATACAAATAAACAGGCAATGCTACAAATAAAAGCACGTGCAGCATCTTAAAACTCCAGAAGGTGATATGATTTTTGAGACTGAATTTTGGTAAAGAGACGCTGCCAATCTTATGTGTGAAGTATTTTTTGTAATCTGTGAAAAAAACCCAAAATAAATACAGCAACGAATACAGGAACCAAAAATAAATATATTGATAACGATAGATCTTATATCGTTTTTGGGTAGCACACAAACGTAGAAAAGGCTGGGCATTAATATCATCATCTACACCATCAATGTTTGTATAGGCATGGTGAATAACATTATGCTTTACTTTCCACATAAGACTGCTTGCGCCAAGAAAATCAAAACTGGTAGCAGCTATTTTATTTAACCATTTGTATTTGCTAAAACTTCCGTGAGCGCCATCGTGCATGACATTAAAACCGATGGAAGCAGTCAATATCCCTAAAGCAATGCATTCAATGCTTACAAGCCAATAAGGGCTTGAGAAAATTAAAAGTGAAGAATAAACCAAAATAAAGACTAAAGACAAAATACCTGCTTTTATGAACAATTTATAATTGCCGGTGGGGGAAATTTTTTCTTTTTGAAAATATTCATTAATTCTCTTTTTCAGAATGGTAAGGATGGGCGCTGTTGAATTCGAAAACTTTGGTATACCCATAAAAATAATTTTAACTGAGCCAATGAAAAACGCTTTTGATTTCAATAATATTGCAGAATTACAAACTCATTTCAACTTTGAAAGTTATTATTGCATTAAATCAACCAAAAGAACTAAATACAAGAGAGTTTTGTTATTTCCGAACCGTTAAATATTCTGGAAAGGTTTATGTCTTTTGTTTTTTTATAATTATCTACGTGTGTGTTAGAGACTATACGCCAGAAATTTTTTGACTTCAATTCATCATAATCACGTGTTTCTATAAAAATACCTTCCACGGGATTTCTGCTTTTGAAAGCAATTTTGACAGTACGGTTGATCGCCTTATTGTTTACAAAAAAATCTTCAATTTGTTTATTCGTCATGGTTTTTATTTAATTAAGTAATAATTCATTTTGTGATCACAATCTTTTTTTAAGAATCTAAATTGTTAAATGAAATCACCGAATTCTCAGGTGATAAGGAATTAGTCAAACCAGGTGAACTCTTACAGAACAGCAGGTAATAATATAAATATCAAATGAGCATGCAAAGGTAAGCTTTAATGAGGACATTAATGGTTATTTTATCGACATTTTCTCCTATAAAAGTCAGGAATTAAGGTGTAAGGACGACTCGCCTGGTGGGCAAGCTGACGGGCAAACGGAAGCATTCAGCGAATCAGTTGTTCATGCCGATGAATTAATATCCATGGTTCATTTCAATTCAATTTCAAAGGTGTGAACTCCTTTTTCATAAGAATAATCTATCACGAAACGGTAATTATCGCAAATCTGCTTAACAATCGCAAGTCCTAGACCAATGCCTTCTGAATTCTCAGCCTTGCTAAATCTTTCAAAGATATTTTTTTCATTGAAATGGAATGCTGATCCGGTATTGCTGATTATCATTTTACCTTGAATGAGCGAAATGCTGATATGCCCATTTTCATAATTATGCCTGATCGCATTGCCCATCAAATTGTTTAATAAAATATCAGCGAGATAATTGTCTATTTCGACAATGGTTTCTTTCAGATCGGTTTGTAACTGCAAACGTTTTGCCAGGATGAGGTCCTCAAGCTGCAATAATTTTTCCTTGATCAATCTGTCAAGCTGCAACGGATTTACTTTGGTGAATTGATTATTTTCAATTTTTGTCAGCAGCAATAAAGATTGATTTAGTTTAGAAAGCCTCCCCATCGCGTCGTAAATGGATTGAAGCTGCTTTGTTTGGGATTCGTTTAAATTCGGTTCCTGTATCAGCAAATCTAATTTTGAATTTAAAATTGCCAGCGGAGTCTGCATTTCGTGTGAGGCGTTGTCTGCAAAATTCTTCAGGGTTTCATAATCTTTAA
>DATGFZ010000068.1:0-26220 GCA_035308805.1 Puia sp.
ACGATAAATGAGAAGGTAAGCAGGCGTCAGAAACTGGTGGTAACTCGATAGGCGGACATTAAGCCCTGCATAAATTGAGGACAATATTATTCTTCGTAAATAATAACTAAATCATTAGTCATTTTTCAAAATTGCAAAAACAATAAAATGTAATTTAAAAATTGTTCCATTTGTCTTTTCCCTTTTTTTCTTTCCGGGTTTGTGGTCAACATCCTTAGACTTTACAAAATTTAAGCTGAAAGGTCTCTCATTTGAGACTCAACGGAAAATTGAACGAAGATCGCTTTCTACCAGGCGAGCAGTTTAGCAGGGAAAATAATGAGGACCAAAAAAATAAAAAGTTGGAATTCTTTTCTACATATTAAGAAGTATTGTATATTATAAAAGATAGTGTAAACTTAAAACCGAAAATAATAATCATTCGCTGGGAAAGGACTCCGTGGTCTTTATTCTGTGTATTCCGGCCAAGGTTGCCCCCTATTCCGCCCAATATGCCTCTTTATTATAATGATGTAGACTCAAAGTCCTCTGCCGAATGGGGTTTAATTTAATTTACTACGAGATTCGCTACTCGAAACAAATCATTCAGTTCTCAATCTTTTCATCGCTTTCGCTATCATGGAGGCAAAATCGGAAATTGTCTTTCTTTCAGAGTGGCAGCCATAATAAATTCCTTTTAAACAACCCGCAAGATTTTTAGATTCATCTCAACTTTTCTGCATTCAAGAAAACAATTCGAAATAAAATTTTGGGAAAAAATATTTGCGTTATTATTTAATGTCGAGTATTATTATAAAATATTAAATTTAAATCAAGTTGGTTGAATACGACTGTAATGATTGAAAGTACATTTTCAAACAAATTGAACATAAAAAAATATTATTATCATATAAGCAAGTTTGTCATCATTTTATTTATTGGGATAATGATGCCTTATTTCATAGGGATACAAAGTGATCATTATGATCTGTATCGATGGATCCTATTGGTATCTACCTGTGTGTTTTTCATAGCAGCAATCTGGTATTTGACAGGGTGGCTATTGTCTTTGATAAATAAAAATCAAAAATGGTTTCTTAGAAATTACATTCAGGTAATTTTTTCTATTCTACTGGTCAGTATCCTGGTTTCGGGTGGATGCATGATTTTGATTTTATCAATTATAAAAAAAGAAAATCATCAAAATGATAATTATATTTCTCCATGGATAATCCTGTTTATTTTCCTTGTCATTTCACTTTTTGCTACCATATTTGAATTCCTGAAAAAAGAATTCGAGTATAATAATTCCAAAGTGCAGGAATTAAATATTGCTAAATTACAGGCAGAGCTTGAGGCATTAAAAAATCAGGTCGAACCTCATTTTATTTTTAATTCTCTCAATGCCCTCTCATATCTTATTTTAGAAGATCCTGCAAATGCTGTCTTATATAATGATAACTTGGGCCAGGTATACCACTATATATTACAAAATAAGAATAACGACATGGTGACACTCAGCGAGGAAATGGAATTTATCAGTAATTATTTTTTTCTGATCAAGATTCGATTTGCTGATGCCGTCGATTTACGTATTCATTTGCACCATATGATTACAAAAAATTATTTTCTGCCTCCCATTTCTTTACAAATTCTGATAGAGAACGCTGTCAAACATAATAGTTTTTCTACGGATGAACCGCTACTCATCCAGATTTTCACAGAAGCCGGATTTGTAAATGTCAAAAATGAAAAAAGAGTTAAGCATTTTGAAAATCTCTCGACAGGAATTGGATTGTTTAATCTAAATAATCGGTTTCAGTTACTCACCAACAAGAGCATTTTAATTGAAAACGGATCAAAAGAATTTCTGGTAAGACTTCCTTTGACAAAGGAACATAAATAGACAAAGATTCAAATCTCTCTTATCCATTTTCTAAATTCACTGGTGTTGTTCTGGCTGACAATTATTTCCAGGGAATATGGCGGCAGGATTTCCAGGGAGATTTGGCTTCTTCCAATCTTTTTATAATTTTTTACAAAATTAATATTCACAATATACTGCCGGTTCGCTTTGAAAAAAACTTGGTGATCTATATATTCATAGACTTCAGAAAGATTTTGCGCATCGACCATCAATTTTGAATTTTCTCTGTCTATCAAATAAACAAGTGATTGGTTCGTGTATAGACAAACTACATCCTCCGTCTTAATTGCCTGGAATACCCCTCTCTTCCGGACAATAATCCGAGACCTTTTTTTCGCATTCGTATTTACCAATTCTGAAAGCGGTTCGTACTTATTTAAAAAACGATTTTTTAAATTATTATATTTTTCAATAGCCTTTGCCAGTTTATCGAGATTTAATGGTTTTAGAATATAATCTATGCTGCAAAACTCAAAGACACTGAGCAGGTATTTATCAAATGCTGTTACAAAAATGATTGGACAATTCACCGCACAGGTTTGAAAAATGGTAAAACAAATACCGTCATTCAAGCGGATATCTGAAATTATCAGGTCAGGCATGGCATTTGCCTGCAGCCACTCAATACTTTTTTTAACTGAACTGGTTATTCCTGCTATTTTGATCTCTGCATGTAATGAATGAATTTGCAGAACAAGGTTATCAATTGATGGTTTTTCATCTTCGATCAATAATACTTTAATCATATGCGATGCAAATTATTTTATACGAATTATTTTCTTTTATTCGTGCCTAAAAAATGCATTACTAGGCATTTAATTTTATTTTTTACGCAGGGATCATTTGGATCAATTGATTGCTGAATCCAGATCGATATATAATTCAATAGCAAACTGGTCCTGCAAAATAGTGGCTTCAAAATTATATCCTTGCGGATAAATCAGTTCAAGCCTTTCATTTATGTTCTGTAAATAGTCATTTTCCTTTTCAATTAACGTCGTCGTATGCGCTGGCTTATTTAATGTAATCTTTATGTGTAGGTCAGATTGCAAAACATGAACAGAAAGATTAAACTGCTTTTCTTCCAGATGCAATAGCTTTAGTTTATTTAAGCTTCCCGCCACCAACGGCAGAATGATTAGCGGGGCGATGGTTTGCTGATATAATTTCCCTTCTATTTTTAGGGTTATAGATGTGTGCGCATTGATCATCGCCTTTTCTATTTCAAGGAATTCAGAAACCGTATTTATTTCGTCAGAAAGAAATAATTTCGACTGATTACTGTTGTAAATAAGATACAAAAGTACATCGCTAATTTTTTTTGAATTCAGTGGAGGCCCATAGGATTCGCTTGTCAGTTTATTCATCATTTTGTAAAAAAAATCTGTCATAAAAAAGGATCGCATGGTATCATCCTGTGTATGCTTTACCTCCAACCTGTTTTTTTCGTTATTCAACAACATTAACTCTTGCTGTTTAATGAACCACATTTTCCCCAGTTTAATTGATGCGCCCAGGCATCCCAGCATGTTGAGATCTCCAAAATAGCCTAAAATAACTTCGAAATAATTTTGATGAACAATAATTGGTGAATATCCCAAGGAGACACGTAACGGAGAAATGGCAAATAAATGAAATACCCGCAACACGATTATTCCGATTAAACTAAAAAGCAGCCACAATAATATCATACTTATGTACCTTCCCTTGCTAAGGTATTTGGGGATCAAAAAATAAATAATTGAATATACAAAAACCATGTGCAAGGGCGTGGAAAGAATGATCTCTGCAAAATAAAGCAGAAATCTGCTGGAGGCCGGAGGCGTGATTTGAACAGATAAGGCGCCGAGTATCCCATAGTAAAATATCCACAACAACCAGAAAAAAAAATGCCTTGAAAATCTATATTTCAGGTTATTTGAAAAAATGAGAGAGTGGATACTCACGTTAGTGTATTTTGAACTAATTTACGGTATTTCCCATCAGGCAATAAATTGTTCGAGCTTCAAGTTATTTTTTTAAATAAACCGTTCGGCTAAACGATCTCAATTAATTTTACATTAATCGTTTCTATATAGCGAACAATGGGTGATTTTTCCCATTTTCAAATTTTTGGTAAATCGTTACCTCAATTAGATGGGATTTTTTTTATGAATCACTCGTTCAGTCCACTCAAATTTTTAAAAGCGGGTGTTAAAAAACACCCGCGTCACATGAGAAAAGTTTTTCCAAACTTTTGGGGAAATTATTAAGTATTATCTGCTAATTTTTCTAATTCTATTTGAACAATGAAATTAAATCCTTCAAAGACTAATAGTTGCTGTTGAGCGCTGAAAAGCAGTAAAATTTATCTTTATATTTGTCAGCACAAAAAAGACCATTTGCTGCCTTGCCTAAATGGTTTTTTCCTCTTTCAAGGCAAAATTTCGTCTTACGGGTAAGTTTTTATAGAAGTCATTACAAGTAAATTACCTTTGCCTTGTCTTATTCTTTGTTTCATAAGTCAAACTAAAATTAATGCTAAATATGCAAAAGTGTAAATCGCTATTTACATTTCTCGCCAAACAAAAATGTTATCATTATAATTACAAACAGGTGGAAAAAAACAAAAAGGGTTTCTATTTTTCAATCCTCTGGCTGATTATATTTCCTGACACTAAGATTCGGATATCTGAACAACATAACTTCTATATTTTGACAGCTAAGCTAATGGTAAAAGATTATGCATGACACTCAATTACTCGTATTTAAATAAAACAATAACCATGTTTAAATTGATTATTCTAAGTTGTTTTTCACTAGCTATACTTGCTTTCAATTCCTACTCTGACACCAAAGTTTACCATGACTCATCGAGTCAGGAAGATTCTTTGGCAGCTGATCGGGCTAAATATGTCAACCTGATTTTAAAACAGATCCAGGGAAAAGAAAATATGCCCTCCGATTCTGTATTCAAAAATATAAAGGTGTTAAAAATGCCTGCAAGCAGGCTTTTGAAAGTAATGGAAATGGGTTATAGCAGATCGCTCGGAGTGAGCTGCGGTCATTGCCATAATACTAATGATTTTTCATCCGAAGAAAAGACAGCCAAAGACATTACCCGGCAAATGATGCAAATGAGCGCCAAGATCAACAATGATTTGTTGAAAAATATTGCAGGACTTGAAAATAAAAACCCAATAATTAATTGCACAACTTGTCATCGCGGACAGTTAAAACCCGCTCTCAATTTGACAAATTAAAATCTTTACATTGATACAACCCCATACTCCAACGAATCGATACAGCAACGAAAATGCCGAAGTTGTTTTTTTACTTTTACGCTTGTGGTTTGGCTATACAATGATGAGTAATGGTACATCAATTTTTGATAAGAGCAATGAGGCTTTCTTCCTTGACTGGTTTGGAAAACAACTCCATTTCCCATATCCAATACTGATGTTTTATTTAGCAAAGGGATCGGAGTTTTTTGGAGGCCTTTTACTTTTTTTTGGTTTTGCGACAAGAATTGCTGGTTCATTTGTTGCTTTTACTATGATAGTTGCTACTCTTACAGCAAACAGGCACCACATTTATAGCGGTGATGGTTCCATCACCATTTCTTTTTTTTTATTCGCAATTATTTTCATTTATATGAGCGCCGGAAAATGGAGCATCGACAATCGTCTTTTTAAGTTAAAACAGCATTTTCCTGAATTCCCTGTAATGATTATCCGGTTTTGGTTTGCCAGTTTGCTCTTGTACGCAGGGTTTAATTTTGCAGTCCATGACGGACTGAATATGATTTTTAGCTGGCTATCTGGAAAAATTGGACTTCAATCGAATAACTTTCTGATCTACCTTGGCAGAGGAATTGAAATAATTTGCGGTGTCCTTATTTTAATTGGTCTATTTACACGGATAGCTACAGGGGTTATAGCTGCTATCATGATTATCATTAAACTTATAGCAGATTTGGGGCTTTTAGATATTGGAAATGCCAACCCTGCTTATGCCGCAATTTTCTTTTGGTTCGCTGTCCTGCTCTTTTTCTTTGCTACTCGTAAATGGACTGCCCGGGAATTGGTTTTCTCAAGAATGCCAGGCATAAAAATAAATAAAGCTTAGCGGTAAAATTCAAATTCGATTCGCAAATTGGAATAATGATTTCAATGTCGCTTTGAAATAATTATTTGCTTTACAGGTAGTTTTAATGGTAGCAAATTGCTTTTAAGGGGAAAAATCCGACGTTAAAAAATACCTAGACTATCTACAAACTTACAAGGAGAACAAGGTGCACAGGATTTAACTGGAAAACAAGAAGACTACTGCTTTCTTTAAGCGCAGGTATTTGCGTTGCTATGGTGGTGCCTTTGCCTTATAAGTGCCTGTTATTTTGACGGTGTTGATTGTTCAATTTTTAATCCTTTCAACAATTAAGCTATTCAAGAACAATTAGGACTATCGATAAAGTTTGCTTCCTTGATCATCTGCGCTTCTATGGGAAGATAATTGCTATACATTCATCCTAAGTTTCGACAACACCTTTCATTTGAGAAAAATAATTCGCCTAATAAACAGGCTGCCTTAAAGCAGCCTGTTTATATTCAAAATAAAAAAATTCTATTTAGTAAAGATATCGGTGATGTTTCTTGGTGCGCCAGATCCATTGAGATAAGTAAAGTTAAACTGATAAGTTCCTGTTGTCGGGTCTGCGGTTATGATAGTCGGTCCGCTGGTAATCGATATTCCGTCTGCGGAGGCACTTCCGGGTCCAGATGAAGGAAAGGAAACAGTAAAATTACTTAAAACACCGCCTGTGTTGGTGAAATCTATAATGTAAACCACCCCTGTGCCACTTGTGGCATCAACTTCAGTGGGTGTTACGGGTGCAAAAAGAACTGCTCCTTCTTGTACATCAAAAGCGGGAGGAGGTGTTTGAGTTGCCGTGTTATACCTTATCCACTCCTGGTTATATACTCCTGCTATCGGGTTACCAATAGTGTGGAAATATACCACATTAAAATTCTGGCTGATCGCGTAGGATCCGGCAGCTGTGATCCCCGCAGGTAGCAGATAATTGTGCGTGGGGTCAATTTTTGACGGATAAAAAACTACCTGGATCGTATCAATTCTCCGGTTGGCAGGTATGGTAAAGCTGCCTCCGTTTAAAATAGAGTAATCAGAGTCCGGCATCAATTCATATTGCAGACCAAGACTATCACTATTGTAAGCGGTCAAAGCAGTAGATATCACCCCAAAAGTACCACTCACGCTGCTTCCCAGAGGGCTTGGCGAATCCATATTCACGATAACAATGGCAGTATCACTAAGGTCAGTGCCAGGATACAGCAAAGCGCTTCCGCCAAAATACTGTAACCCGCTTCCCAATCCATTATTGCTGGCTGCCGCGGGATACTCCGATTGGAGTATTGGCTTGAGTGTGCTGAAATCCACAGGAGACTTGTCTTTAAGACAGCTGCTCAACGATACTAGGAAAACTCCTGAGATTACTATAAAAATTTTTTTCATAAATTATTTTAATTTTTTGATTTTAATTGTAATTACGGCATCCAGAAAATTTTCGAAGTAAGTGCATTTATTGTGCCCTCCTTGGCGACGCTAGCTGAATTATATTTGTATTCACTAGTGGGATATAACAACCGATAAGGAATGTGGGTAGCCGTGGTTCCCGGGAAAATGGAGACAGGGAGGGATGCAGGGATTCCAAGTCTGCGCCAGTCACACCATGATTCAAGCGGATCAAACAAAATCAAAGATGCCCATTTCTGGGTGATAATCGTGGTTATCGGGTCAGAAGAAGCAGAAATATTTACCTGGTTTGCAACGGACCCGGTTTGCGAGTAATATGTTGTAGCCGCTGTTGCATAATTTGGTATAGACAATACCCTGAAATTCTCGCTTATAGCAGATTGGTACAGTGCAACTGGATCACTCCCGGTAAGATATCCCCGCTGTGCGGCCTCCGCCTGCAAGAACAAGCTTTCAAAAGCCGGGAATAATAATGCGCCTGCGGTTGGCGAAACAAGTATACCGCTGGTGTAGTTGCTTGGATCAGCAGCATAACCAACAAGAGATATCACGCTCGGGCTTATTTCTGAGCCATTGTTACTGCCGAAGGCACGTCCCTGGACAACATTATTGTTAGTATTCAAACAAAACACCTGAGTGGGTCTGAACGAATCATTCGTGTTTTTCCAGAAATTCACAATATAACTGCAGGCAACAAGATAAGTTTCATTAATATATGGACTCCCTGTGGGACCCCATCCAAAATTTCCCCAAAGAGGATTTTGTTGTGTCGTACTCGCATTGGTATAACCCGGATTAATAATTGCATCCTCCCCCGCTCCAATAAAATCCGCAGTCGTTAAACCCGCTAACTCACTTTGGATAGTTGCAGGTCCACCAGCTGTTTGGGTAAGATTCATTAACATTCTTAATTTAACTGTGTTTGCAAATTGAATCCACAAATTCATGTGACCGTCAAACATTATATCCTGAGTTCCAGGATTAACTGCCCCGGGGTTATTATTAATAATCGTCACGGCAGTATCCAGTTGGTGCAGAAGAGCTGTGTATACATCAGCAGCTTTGTCATAAGTCGGAAAAAGATCACCTGAACTGCCCTGTAAAGCGCTCGTGTAAGGAATATCATTATAAATATCAACAAGTCTGCTAAAATGGTAAGCCATCATTATTTTAGCAATTGCCAGGAAGTTTGCCTGTGTCGAATCTTTTGCAGCAGTATTGGCAATAAAAATATAGTTTTCAAGTACCGGGTATCCCGCATCCCAATTATTGGATCCAAAATCTGAAGTTACATTGTAGGTTAACCAGGCAGCATTGGGAATGAACCCACCACTTATAGAAAGATATCCCATATATGTATTTAAAATGTCCGTATTACCAGCACCATATTGTAAGAGCGCTGAGCCTGCTAAAGCAGCTGACAAAATATATTTGGATGGAACAATTGAGGGAACATTTGGATTTGGGCTGTTAATATCAAAAGTTCCTTTTTTGCATCCTGAATTTACTAACAGGAAGAAAGGTATTCCAATGAAAAACAATAATTTTATTCTGGTATACATAGTTATTTTATTTAGAAGTTTCAATTGTTTATAATGTAATCTGCAAAGTGGCGGTAAATATTCTTGTGGGAGGCGATTGGTTCTCTGAGGTAACCCCAACGCCATTACCGGTAGTTTCACTAAATTCAGGATCAGTCCACAGATTGGTTTTGGGCCTAATCATCAGCAGATTCCTTCCTGATATGGTTAATACTGCACCCTGGATCACTTTGGTGCCAGCAATGATTCTTTTCGGTATGCTATAACTGAGTGCTACTTCTCTTAATTTCCACACATTGCCGCTAACAACATAATTGGATCCGACTTCATCATAAATACCCGGCCAGAAGTTAAAATTGCCATCATTGGTGGTGACGTTTGTATTGGGAACGTAGGTTTTACCGCCATCGATTGAGTATTCAGAATTTGGGAAAACAAAAGGTTGGCGGCCTGCAACAGTAGTTTGAGAAGATATACCTGAGAAAGTCATGAATTGTCCAATCAGGTTATAAATCTTATAGCCACCCCTGTAATCAGCAGTTATTGCAAGGGTAAAGTTTTTCCAACTGACATTACTTGTTACACCAATGACATCTTTGGGGGTAGTATTTCCTTCATTTTTGTAAGTAGAACTTATCGAAGGATTTCCTGTTGTCGGATCTACGATTACTTTACCATTTGACGGATCTCTTACCCAATCATTTGTTTCAAGGCTTGGGAATGACTGGCCTACGACAGCAAATACTGCTCCTGTCTGTATGCCGTTGAATTGAAAATTTGTACCTGAAATATTGAGGGAGGGAGTATTAGCATTGATTTCCTGAACAACGCTGTGGTAATAAGTATAGTTCACACCAATGTTCCAATTCCAGTCTTTGTTCTTTATAACATTTGCTTTAAAATCAAATTCTAAACCTTCGTTTTTTGTTTGAGCGGCATTTAATAAAGCCTGATCGAAACCACTGGAGCGCGGAATCTGAGCATAAACTATCCCATTTGTTAAATGTTGCATATAAGCGGTAGCACCTAATGATATCCTGCTTTTAAGAAATCCAAACTCCAATCCAAGCTCTTCTTCCTTAACAGTTTCCGGTTTTATATTTGGGTTAGCAATAGAAGTGCTTACTGAATAACCGCCTACAGAACTATATGGAAATCCATATCCGGATGCGGGAAGAATTGTAGGCACTGTTGCATATGCGCCATCAGCAATATTTTGAGATCCGCCAGCAAGAGCTGAGGCATTTCCGGTAACGGAATAAGCGCCTCTGAGTTTCAAATAGTCAAGAACCCTACCATTGCCCAGCGATTGAACAATATCACTCAATACGAGGGATCCATCTAAATCATAATATGGAATAAACCTGTTTGATTTGGATAACCTCGAGTCAATATCGGTTCTGTAAGATCCGTGTATAAATGCGAGATTTTTGTAACCAAGGGTACCCTCTCCAAAATAGCCTAACCGACGGGCTTCCTCAAAAAAGTTCTGATTAGCTAAGCTCGGGATTCCGGTGAGATTTTGAACATTAAATACGGGGAAGAATAACGAATTCGCATTTATACCTATTTCAGTGATTTTATTGTCAATATATGTAGTTCCCAATGTTACGCGTAAATTAAAATTCTTATTCAAATCCTTATCAATGGTGACCAAAAAGTCAGAAGTGACTAAAAAATTGTTATAATTAAACGTGTTGTATTGGGGCGCTGTGAGCGAATTATTAACTGCTATGTATTTCGTACCTGCCGATGTATTTGTATCAATACTTCCATCAGGATTTATAAAAAGTTGGGTGGCATTTGTGAGAGAAAAATTAGAATAATCTTCTTCAAGTTGTGTGAATTCAAATTTTCTGCTCAGGTTATTCATGGACAACCTGTAAGAAAAATTAAGCCATTTGGTAGGTTTCAAGTTTAATTGAACGTTACCAGTAATATTATTATCGGTAGTTTGATTTCTTTGGGTTGCGGAAATCATGTAAGGATTATAAAAATAATCATTAAAGTAACCGTCCATTGTAGCAAACTTATAGGTTTGCCAATTTTTCAAGGAAGAAAGCGGTACGTTTGCCGGAGCAGACATAACATCATCATAAATAGCTGCAGTATTACCAATATTTGTATACTTATAAGTATAGGAAAGAGAATAATTTGCTGAAAAAATACCATACGTTTTAGAACCTCCCACACGAAATGCATCTCGTCTTCCGTTGTCATTAGGCATTATGCTTTTGCTGTTAACATCCTGTGCACTTAAAAAGAACCGGCTGGTTTCATCTCCAGCGCTGTAGGAAAAGTTATTTTGTGTGGTAACTGCTTTATTAAAGAAATCTTTTTTCTGATTTTTTACCGCAGCATAAGGTACCATTAAGGTACTTCCATCTTCCAAAGTTCGTCCCAAGGGAACGACGGTTCCATTGAATAATGGGCCGTAGCCTTGATTTTCAATTGGAATATAGCTGGTAAGATTATTTTGATCATACACATATCTTTCGCCTCCATTGCTACCATAAAGGTTTTGGTAAGAAGGCAGATAGGAGACTTCTTCCAGCTGACCTGTAGTCGAAACGGTAACGACCGGTCTTGTTCTATTACCATGTTTTGTAGTAACAATCAAAACCCCATTCGAAGCATCAGATCCATAAACAGCCGAAGCGCTGGATCCTTTTAACACAGTAATATCCTGAATATCGTCGGGATTTAAAGTACTGATGTCATTTGAAAATATAGCTCCATCGACAACTATTAGCGGTTGGTTATTACCAGTGAGAGACCTGTTGCCTCGTAACGTGATACGAGTTGGAGCGAATAAACCATTATTAACGGTCTGAATTTCCAGCCCGGAAACTTTACCGGTCAAGCCATTGGCAACACTGATTGGCTTAGCCTGTTCCAGATCTTTACCGGCAACTTTTTGGGTTGAATAACCCAACTCTTTAGCCTGACGTTGGATACCCAGGGCGGTAACCACAACCTCCGTTAAATTCGATTCTTTACGAACGACCACGATGGGAATTACCGTGCCGTCGCCAACAGTATATTCTTTTGATGTAACCCCGGTCCCCGTAACGACCAGAACGTCGCCTGCTTTTACTTTAATAGCAAAGCTGCCGTCAGCGTCCGCGGATACGCCTACTCTTGTTCCTTTTATGCGAATTGACGCAAATGGAACAGGTTGATTTTGTTGATCGGTAATTTTTCCAGTAACGTTTTTGGTTTGAGCAAATGCTGCTAAACAGATCAGCAGCACTGTGACCAGTGATAGAAATTTTCTCATGATGTAATAGTTTAGTTAGTTCTGATAGAAATTATCTAAGTAGACAAGTCTAGTTTTGAATGCAGAAAAGGAAAACGGCAGTTCGCATACTGAAAGATTCGATTTTCATGTTCAGAGATTAAAATTTCATTTGAACAATGCAGCGGCCTATGCATTTCTACTGAATAATTATCGTCGTTCAAAAAATTCATGTATCAAATGGTAAAATGAAATTGGAATTAGAACAATGAATATTTATTATCGGTTGAAATTTGATATTTTTTCGTTCGCTGTCGAGCTTCATAAAAGATTCTAAGGGATTATTCGACCTGCGGTCTATTTATCGGGTTTGCGCCCGCAGCTTTTATTGCCTGGAAACTTATCGTGACCCATGCGACCAAAGAAGCTAAAATTCAGGCATGGACAAGCATCCACCTCGGGAAACTGAGGCGATAAGCAAAATCTTTCAGCCATTTACTCATCGCATACCAGCAATAGGAAAAGCACATATTGCAAGACCATGATCGATAGATTTGTGTTCTTGCAAATCTTAAATCCGATTTATAAAGCGAAACAATGCGCACCTATTTTACCCAAGCCTGAGGAAATTATTCTGAAATGATATTTACGTTATAAGCGGCAAATACAGAGCACGTATAATTTATTAACTTTCAAAAAAACTTATGCTTTTACAATCCCTTTTCATCACTATCTTTTTATATTTTTCTGCAGGGATTTTAAAAACTTAGAGCCAGCAGAAAAAAATTTATGATCTCGTTACACTATTCAAGGAAAATAAACTGGATTCAACCTGCGCCGGCCAGCAAACACATATTGTACAAGATCTGGACAGAAAAACCATATCCACTGTAGGCATTTTATGGGTCTCCGGAGTTCGCTTTAAAGAGGAGATCATTGACATCGATCTTCGCGGCAAAAATGTTTTCCTGCAAAGTTTTGTTGGTATAGTTTTTCACGCAAAAGATACCAATCGGTATGACTTGGTCTATTTTTGTCCCTTCCGGTTCCAGGATAAAGATTCAGTCACAAAAAAATATGCTGTAAAATATATGAGCCTGCCGGACTATAGTTATACGCGATTGCGTAGTGAATTTCCCGGTGTCTATGAAAATGAGGTCGATCCTGCCCCGCAGGGGGACGATTGGTTTCATGCGACCATTGCTATAAAGAACGGATGGGTCACTGTGTATGTTAATCATTCCGCGATCCCCGCCTTAAAGGTTAAGAAATTACCTAGCCTTAGCGATGGAAAAATGGTTTATGGAGCTATTCGTCAACCCTTCCCAGCGATTTTGCCAATCTTTCCATAAGCCGAAGTAAATGAACCCTTTCAAAAAGGATCAAATGTTTTTAATATCCTGTGTTGAAGGGTCAACAAAAATAAAAACATCGACTTCTTATAGAAGCAATATTTGAAAGAAAAACAATTATTGAAATATTGCAAGGTATATTCCTGTATTTGTAAAGTCTGCAAAACTGTTCGGCTAAAATGCAGATATAAAAAATCTTTCTTGCACTAAATGAGCATTTCATCTGGTCGCAAAGTGAGAAAACTTATAGCTATCCCCGGTAGAAACCTGGTCTTATTTCGATATGCTTTTAACATCGAAAACACTAATCCTGCTGCCCGGCATCCCGGTTGAATCCAGAGCCTGTAATACAATGGCATATTTCCCGGGCAAGTCGGAAGTATAGAAGCTAAGGGTTGCTTTTCCAAGCTCATTTGTTCTAACTCCGGGCTCCCAATATAACAGGCTTCTGAAATCAGGCAAATGACTCTCGCTTTGTTGTTCATCATCGTACCGGGGGGCATAAAATTTTCTTTGGAGTTCTAGCCCTTCATAATCGAGTACCACAGCATTTCGATCAAGCTCGAACCCCGCCAGGTCGCCCGAATAGGTATTAAGATTTAAAATCCCATCAAAGCTTTCATATCCATAAATATATTTTCTTCTCACTACTTCCATTTTATATATTTTCAAAGGATCAAAATTTCTGATGAATTTGTCAATATCAAAAATGGGAACG
Source organism: Puia sp. (assembly GCA_035308805.1). GTDB lineage: Bacteria > Bacteroidota > Bacteroidia > Chitinophagales > Chitinophagaceae > Puia. The sequence continues at coordinate 14,288 of DATGFZ010000068.1, forward strand.
CCGTCGAGCAGGGTCAAAGGCCGTCCCTCGAATTTTAATTTTGAATGCTGGTCAATTAACTCCAGAGTAAAACGGCCCTCTTTTTTTGAAATATTTACCGCTTTTACATATTCCCTGAAGATTTCTTCCAATGTGGTAAAGCGGGTATAATTATCCAGTATGTATTTTTCATCAGGATGCCCGTAAAAAGCGACTGTATCGACCGGCGGTGCCATGAACTGCTTCAATTTACTTCCAAGGTACATTTGCTGAGCCTCTGTATTTATGGTGGCGTATGACAGGTTTTGACTATTTCCGACGGGCATTAAAAAGCGGGGAAGAGGGGTTGTATCGTAATGTCGGAAGAAAGGGTTTGCGATATCTATCAAGAACCCGCTGTCCTGCCTTGCATTTGTCTGGACGATAATCTCAGCGGATCCATAAAAGTTTTTCATTTCAAATTTTATGTTTCCGTCCCCGTTACTCATGGCATTCCGGAATTGTGTATAGGGGCCCGGTACGGAAATATAACAATCAATGTGTTCTCCGGGGAGACCGGTTTTGGACCTTGTTATTTTCCCAGAAATGAGATGTCCGTTTAATTCCGGTAAAAATTCAAAAGCCGGCTTTTTATTTTGCAAAATATCTTCCCAGCTAAACCTCCTCCATCCCCAGGTAAGCATCAGATTATCCAAGACCTCGTCGACCTGAGGTCCCCTATTGCTAAAATAATAACCGGGGGATTCTATTTTCCCAGGCAGATCCGCACTCAGCCACAGGTAATTTTCAATATTTACTTCGTCGGCCGGTTGGAGTGAATCGATACGGTAAACAGCCAGTGACAAATCCGCGATCTTCGGGTTACCTTCCCTGTCTCCGGAAAAGATATCAAGATTAATTTTTTTCCGGCATTCATATTCGCGCAGGTCTGTTTTAATCTGCAGTTGGAGCCTATTATTCGGATACTTAAAATATAATCGTTCACAGAGCGGCAATTTATTAGAATCAAAAACGGTAATATGTGAAATTCCATCGCCCAACTTACTCGTGTCGATGCGAAAAACGGCCTTCCCGTTTTGAACAGTTCTGCCCCCGACCCATTTTATGGATCCGCGTGTATGAACGAAAAGATATATTAGCTGGTCAGCCTGCGCTGGGATGTTCGGGGACTGCAGCACAGTGATCTCAAGTTGCCCGTTTTCGGTGTGTGCGAGATGCATCACCAATCCCTGCTTGTAGGGAATGGGCAATTCCTTAATCATCTGGGTTCCTCCGGGAAACCTGATTATTGCTTTATAGCTATGCCCCAGAGCGGGCGTGAAACTGAAATTCCCCATTCCGAATTTTAGCGGATGGAATGACAGTAGTGTATCTCGCTGATCATCTATCAAAATGCCCTGGCAATCTAACCCTTTTCCATATTCATCCGATACTTTGAATGCCACTTTGCCGGGAAGTCCATTTACCAAATTGCCGCCTTCAGGAAAAAAATCAATGCGTTGTTGGTGCGCTTGGGATGTTGAATCGGGAATCGTTTTTTTCTGCGTATTGAATATGGTTATCGACTTTTTAAAAAAATAACCAGAACTGAAATTTTTCATCCAGTTGGTATAGGCCCGAAATGTATAATTTCCGGAATTCATGGTGAATGGCAGGTAGATGGATCCGTTGCCATCTCCTTTTTGCATGGCTACTTTAACCTGGGTCATTGGTTTGTTTTTTTCGTCGAGTATCTCAACATATGCAACGAAACTGATTGAAAGAGGCGTATGGAAAAAAGCGTCGACATCGTAAATTTTAAACCAAAGTATTTCACCGGCAAGATAAACGTCCTTATCAGTGTGCACAAAAAGGATCTCCTGCAAAACCTCCTTATTGTACGCATTGAAATCGGTGCTTAAGGAGGGGGAGAGATCGTTTTGCGCAAATGAATTTAAAAACATCGCCAAAACCAGGGAAGTTGTAAGTATCTTTTGACAGCAAAGCCTTAGCACCTGATTGATAAAATGTATTCCTGCTTTCATTGCTGATTTTATAGCGCTCATTGCCAAAAAGATGGTTTTATATTAGTGCCGGTCAATGTGCAATTAACACATACGCGCGGAACGGCCAGAAATTGCAAATAGCCCCCGGGTTCAACGGTGACAATAGTTGTAGGCACCAATTGGTTATAGATTGCCGCCTTTATATTTCCATACGGATCCCCCGGACCCGGAATAAATGTACGGACAGAATCAGGAGCGCAACCTGAAATAACTGTCTCCCAGTAAGTGGGCAATTGGGTGCGCCGTATGAAAATTCTATTATGCTGGACAGTACTGAAAACAATATAGCCAATGACCGTTTCACCAGGGTTTGTCAGACTATGGATGTTACCTTGCAACTGGCTGGGCTGTGCTCCAAAAACAGAACCTGTTTCTTCGGTGTTTTTTTGCATCAGCTGATAAAAATCAAATTCCGCGGACGTCAGTGCATATTGGTTAACCAATACGCTATATTCGACACTTAATTTTTGCGATGAGGATGGGATTGAGGTAAGAGGGAACCTGGCGATGACATCACTGCTCAGGTTGATGGAAGATCCAATTACTATTTGCATGGAGGGAGCGGATTGCCAGCAGGTATACACAGCTGAGTCTGTGGCACCCAGCGCAGTAATATCTGGCTCAGGCCCCCTTACCGGGTCAATGATTGTATCATAGCGCAGTTCCTGGATAAAAGGCGCATGGAACTCCCAGGTTTCCAGGTAATCCCATTTAAAATAACGGGAATTACCGGAAGGATCATGAGTGCCGGCGTAAATCTGGATTCCTCCGCTGTCTGCCTGCCAGCTAACGCTATCAATAGGCGGCGTAATGTTCACTGGAACAAAATCAGAGAGATATTCTTCGCCGGAAGTAGTTTTGATCCGCATTCTGTATTGCAATGCACTATTCAGACTTAAATTGGTGATTCCATAAATACCACTTCCTTGGTAGACAAAAGAATATTTACTGTTATCATTCCCTTCCACCTGTACCGTTGCCCCCGTTTCGTAAGCGAATGATGAATCGTCCAGTTGTGTAGTGCGTGAAAGAGTAATCTGAGCAGGTCCGCCGCCACTATTGATAAGGCCTTCGGCGACCAGATAACCGGTAGGGGGCGAATTTAGTAGCGGTTGGAATCGCTGAATGCAGCCCCCAAGCGCAAAAAGTAAAAAGATGAAAAAAGCAGATATTTTCATATGGTTATATTTAAAACCTGATGTTATAATTGATATATGGAATTGCGGTTCCGAAAATAGATAGCTTATAACCATTGACAACCCCGTTCTGAGACAAAAAATAAATTGAAAACGGATTTTTTCGACCGGTAAGATTATAAACTCCAACTGTCCATGAGTTATGGGTTTTTTGGGTGAGCTTGTGATTACCATCAATATTTATCGCCATATCCATGCGGAAATAATCCGGAATACGATAGCCATTTCTATCGCCATATAAAACTCTTTCCGAACCTGAATAGTAGTAATTGGCGATAGGGACGGTGATGGGTCTGCCGGTACTGTAGGTTGCATTGAGAGCAATACTATAGCGATGTGTGAAGCGATAGTTACCTACAAAGGTTGCATCCTGGGGGATATCATAACTGGTGGGATAGTACCTGCCGTTATTTATTACTTCGCCTGCAAGGGAGTCATCCTGTTTTGAAAATGTGCGGCTATACGTATAGCTGATCCAGCCATTGAGTTTACCGGTTTGCTTTTTGATGAGGAGCTCCCCACCATATGCTTTTCCTTTGGTGTTGAACACATCGGTTTCAATGTGTGGATTCATTACCAGGATGGCTCCGCTTTTGTAATCCAGGTAATGCCAGATATCCCGGTAATAAAACTCTGCCGAAAGCTCAATGGTATTGGATTTTAGATTTTTGTATACCCCAATGGAAAATTGATCGCCATATTGCGGTTTGATATAGGGATCGCTCAGTTTCCATATGTCGGTCGGGGCAGTCGCCGTGGTACTCGAAAGCATGTGTATATATTGCTGCTCTGTATTGTAACTAACTTTTATCGAAAAACTGTCTGAGAAGGCCAGACGGACCGTGAACCGCCATTCCGGCCCGGAATAGGTTTTGATGAACTTGCCGCTCGCGTAAGAGTTGTTGCCTGTGATGGAAGTTATTGTTCTCGGCAGACCCGGTGCATAGTCATTGATAGTTTGCGGGCCGAGGTAATTAAAGAGTGAATAACGCATACCGCCTCCAATGGATAAAACGCGTGTCAATGTATACTGATCGCTCAGGTATAAAGCGGTTTCCATCGCCTGCTGAGGAGCGATCTTGTCTGTGGCAACCAATGATTTTGTTCCAACCGGTTCATATGTACCGGGATGCAACCTGTAGTAGATGTTGTTTAGACCAAATTCAATCCGGTGCTCGCTTACGGGGAAATATGTAAAACCAGCTTTTGCATTGGTTTGGTTGACATCAAAAGAAAGTTTGTATGCAGTAACCGGGTTTTCACTACTGGAGTTATCGTAGGCGTACCGGTCATGACCGGTAATGAAAAGGGCACTTAATTTATTACTGAATATATGTTTCCATTTTAAAGAAATGCTTTGGTTGCCGTAATGATAGATGGTATCGCTGTTCAAATTAAATCCGTCCCTGCTCAGATACCCAGTGATATAGATATTGTTTTTTTTGTCAAACTCATGGGACAGTTCCAAATTGAGATCATAAAATGAAGCTTTACTGTTTTTATACTGTTCGGGGAGAGCATTTAGCAACCAGTCGGCATAAGTTGTCCGCCCCCCGATAATGAATGAGGTTTTATCTTTTAGCAGGGGGCCCTCCAGTTCGAGCCGGCTTGTTAGCAAGCCGATACCTGCCGATCCGGTAATATTTTTTTTATTTCCTTCCCGGCTGCTGATATCAAGAACAGAGGACAACCTGCCTCCATATCGTGCCGGAATGCTGCTTTTGTAAAGCTCAACGTCTTTAATCATTTCCGGGTTGAAAGCGGAAAACAGCCCAAAAAAATGCGAAGGGTTGTAGATCGTTGCATCATTAAATAAGATCAGGTTCTGATCGGCAGAGCCCCCTCTTACATTTAACCCCGTGCTGGATTCTCCCACTGATTTTACTCCAGGCAGGGTTAGCATCACTTTTAACAGGTCCCCCTCGCCAAAAGCAACCGGAACCTGTTTTATTGTTTTTATATCAATCTTCTGTACCCCCATTTCATTTGATTTAACATTACTCAGTTTTTGGGCGGCGATAGTGACTCTTTTCAAAGTCATTATTTCTCCGTGGAGCTCAATAGTGAGTTTTCCATCTCCATATACCTGGAGCTGTCGCCTGGTATCCTTCATACCGATGCTCTGGATAATGAGGGTATACCCTCCCTTTGCTGCAGATATCGAAAAATATCCATATTGGTCTGTGACGACACCCGTTCCTGTCTTTTCGAGGTAGACTGATGCTCCGGAAATGGGTTCGCCGGTCTTCGCGTCAATAACGTAGCCGGCAATGCTAACCCTGGACTGCCCCTTGGGTGAAATTTTGTCGCCAATTTCATAAAGTTTATTTTCCAAACCGGCTTTTTGTACGCTACCTGAATTTATTTCCTGTTCATCGTGATCCGCGAGATGCCGGTTGATTTGTTGAAGAAGACTATCGCCCCCTAATGACGGAGCCGGCAAAATGAAGAAAGGTTTTTTGCTTATAAAAACCCGGTCCCATTGATCTGACAAAATATAAAAGCCATATGGGGAAAAAGCGAGTACTAAGACTTTGGTTAAAGACTGTTGTCTCACGGAAAGGGTTATCCGTAAACTATCTGTTTGGGAAGAATCAAAATAGACATGAAGACCCGACTGGCTTTCCAGTTTCGTGATAAACTGGGTTGCCGTCAGTTCTTTAAAATCTCCGGTGATCAGGCGATTGTCCGGAGACTGTCCCAAGGCAATATGGAAAAAAAACAAAAAGGCGGCCGCAGGTAAAAGGGAATGGCGTTTCATATTCACTGGCTTATCTGATCATAATATATCGACACTTGCATCAGCGTTCGCTCCGTATCTTTTCTGAATTTCAGTTTATTTTTTTTTATAAACCTGAGAATTTCTTTTTTTTTATCCGAGAGGATGGCTGCGACTTCATTTTCATTTTCTGCCGTATGGATCACGCTGTCTTTTTCAATATAAAATCGTTCTGCTCTGGTGATCAGTTTTTCGGCGCTGTCATTTCCTGAAATGTAATCCATCGATTTTTTAATTGTTCGTTTTACAACCTTTATGCCCCCGGGGTAAATAAGTTCGTAGAAACCCGGATCGAGACCATCCTTGTTATTGGCTTTTCTGCCAAGCTGAATAAAATGATGCGCACCTATGGAAAATTCATCTAATCTTTCATTATTTAACTGAATTTTGTAACCATCATCATCAATGATAACCAATTGAGAAAGGTCATCATAATAGAGCGGAACACCGGCATATAATACGCTGTCATAATAAATTGAGCCGGTATCCGGTTTGCCGCCGTTAAAATAGGGGGAGTCGCCCCGAAACTGAAAAGAATAGCCTGCATAAAGCGTCCCATTATAGATTCCTGCCTGGTCACCGATGGCCTGTTGGTATGCGTCAATCGCTTCTGACAAGGCAGAACGATAAAAAGCACTGTCCTCATGAGTTAGTTGGGCCGTAGTATTACCGGTAACCAAAAAAAGAATGCAGGTAGTCCAAAAAAAATAATGCCTTTTCATGCTATTTAACCAGGTTTAGATTGTTTCAAGCTTAAGGTTTTCAGACAGGGAGTTGTTACTGGCCGGGCCATAGACGAATTTATTGGCTTTGTATCAGGCAAAAGGGACAAAGCCCTTCTGAATCAGGACAATTTTTTTTACTCCGCTGGTTTTACGCTTAGCAAATGATGAAAAATCGATCTTCCTGAAGACTTTGTCCCCCGCAGATAAATTATTCTTTTTTGTTTTTTGTGAATTGATCTTTTTTATAAATGGCAACCGGGGAATCATGCTGCACTTTTTTCCTTCACCAAAAATTTCGATGTTGCCTTGTGCATGAATATGGAAAGCTGCTGACGTTGTATTTTGGTCAAGAATGCTGAAGCCGAATTTTTAGCATCTGAGTCGGATGAATGAGATGCTGAAATGGTTTTTTTTAGAATTCCTATTCCGTGACTTTGATTACCTTTTAAACCGGCTTGTCAAAGATGTGCAACAGGATCGTTTAAAATAATTGCTCCTATATCTTTTTTGAACGGTTTTCTCTTTGCTCAAAATGGAGAAATGATCAATTGAACAAGAAATTTCAAACAGATGGTCAATAATATGCGTTTTTTTCAAATTGTATCAGCAATATTTTCACACACATATTTCCGTTAGATTATCATAGAAATGCCCAGCAATTCTGTAATGAGCTCGCAAAAAACTTCGTGCATTGAGCACGATCAATCGGTAATATTCATTTCAAAAACAGTTGCAGTTGGACGACTGGGCCGTTCTCCAACTTCATGTGGTTTCGCAACCTTCTTTTATTTTCCTGGTTCTGCAGTAAACCATTCAGTGAATAATACCGGGGGGATCATCCGTGACCCCAGATTCTTTTTCATGCCAGGGCCTTTGTACATACTATTTTTGTCTTAATTAATTTTAGGATAAAAAAATCTCTTTATGCGTAAGGGTAAACTACGGGCAGATCGTCTTATGTAATAACAGCACTCTTAAACATTCCATGTGGAATTAAACGACAAAGGTTTTCCGGAATTATTAAAGCAGGGTAACGAGCAGGCATTTGAAAAAGTTTTTACGGCTTATTACCCGGCTCTTCATGCCTATGCCTTTACAATAGTGGCTGACATGCCAGTGTCGGACGAAATGGTTCAAAACGTATTTTTAAAGCTTTGGGCAAAAAGAGATAAACTGGAAATTCTGACCTCGCTGAAAGCTTATCTGTATAAATCAATTTATAATGAATGCATGGATTATCTTAAAAACAGAGAATATAAGAACCGGTATAAAGCACATGCTTTACACAATAATAAAAATCTTGTTTCCGCAGAGGACGCCGGAGGGAGGGTTGCCATGAATGAACTGGAAAAAAAATTGCAAAATGCTTTAAACGATTTGCCGGATGAATGCCGCACGGTATTTCAGCTGAGCCGGTTTGAGGGATTAAAATACCAGGAAATCGCCACTCATTTAGGGTTGTCTGTCAAAACCGTTGAAGCGCAAATGGGTAAGGCATTAAGGCGATTGCGTCTTTCTCTGGCAGAATTTATTTCAATATTAATCTTCTTTTTATGGATTCATTAAACAAAAACATTTCTGAAGACGATATAGATATTCTTCTTGCAAAATATATCACCGGCGAGACTACTGCGAAAGAACTGGAAGAGGCTGAACGCTGGATTTCCGCCACCGAAAAAAATAAAATACAGGCAAAGGACCTTCAGTTCTTATGGGAGAAATGCAAAGAGCTTGTGTATTCAGGTACTCCGGATGTACAAAATGCCTGGCGAAATTTTCGGCGGCAGACCATTGCAAAACCTGAATTTCCTGTGCAGGCTGCCTCTTTGTGGAGCCGGTGGATAATGTATGCAGCTGCTATTCTTCTTATAACAGGAATATGTTCGGGCATTTATATCTGGTATCCGGGTAAATCACACGGCCCTGTCCATGTAAATCATTCGCCGGTTCTTCTGCAGGTTTTATCCGGAAACCACACACACACGGATACTTTGCCGGATGGGTCAATTGCGATTTTACAACCAAATACGAGCCTGTCTTATCTCTCGTTTTTTGAAGGAAAGCAAAGAAATGTTTCTCTGGCAGGAGATGCATTTTTTATTGTACGCCACGATTCTTCTAAACCTTTTCGGATAGTGGTCAATGATATTATCGTTACCGTGCTGGGAACATCTTTCAGAATTGCGAGTTCTGCGAGCCGGGTAGAAATATTTGTCAAGACGGGAATTGTTGAAGTCTCGCGGAAACATCAGACCCAAATACTGCATGCACAGGAGAATCTTATTGTTCCTAAATCGGATTCTCCATGGATAAGGGAAGTTGATTCTTCTGAAAAGACCGTTTTGCAAAAAGAAAAAAAACTAAATAATACGACTCTTCCAGCAAAAGCATTACATCTAAATTCCGATAAACCACTGCATGCATTGCTGGTCGGGGATGACGTTCCCATACTTCCTTTAGACATGTGGATAAAAGGCGGCCCGTTAAACATGTATGAAAGAGGAAAAGTGTACCTGGTCGATTTTTGGGCTGTATGGTGCGGACCCTGTATCGCAGGAATGGGACGTCTAAGTGATCTTCAAAAAAAATATAAAGACCAGGGACTACTAGTGATGAGTGTAACCAGTGAAGATGCCTGGGGAAACAGTTACGATAAGGTAAGAAGCTTTATTAATAGTAAAGGAGACAAGTTCGATTATAATTTTGCCTGGCTCCCGGAAAGTTACGGTATTAATCATAAATATAAAGGCATTATATATAACCCCTGGCTGGAACTGGCCTATGATAGCAGCACCTGGGCTTTACCACAAGCTTTTTTGATTGACAAAAACGGGAAAATTGCATTTATCGGAGACGGCTATGAACTAAACGAAGATTTTATTGCGAGTGTTCTGAACAATAGTTATGATACCGCTGCAGCGCGAAAAAATTATATTGAAAAACTTATTCTTGAAAATCGATTGGAAGACTTTTTGACCTTATTAAACAATAAAAATATATCCCGCGCAATAACATTGGGTCATAATATAGTCGAAAACCGTTTAGTAAATACCCACACCTTATTGGTTATTTCGGATGATCTGTTTAATAAATATAAGGATATACAAACTTCGGAATTACTCCAGCTTGGCATGGAAGCTGCAAAAAAGGGAGTAAAGATAACGGGAGCACACGCTCCCAGTCAATTGTCTGTTCTTTCAAAAGGGTATTCCCTGATAAAAGAACCGGAGCAGGCAGTTAAGACAATCAAGTCTGCAATTGCGATTTCAGAAGGGGATTTTAAAGAGGCTCTCGAAAAGGATCTAAAGGTATACGAGCAAATGGTTAAATAAATGCAAGCGGACCGCCGACAAAATCATGTAAGGGAAACCTGGTCCGCGGGAACCAAAAACGGCAGATCGCCTGGATGAAGGAAGTAGTAAATGAATCGAAAAAATGAAAACTATTTGATAGGTTCCTAATATATACATTTTAGCTCAAAGGAACCTTTTCTACGATTAATCAGTATTTTGGGAACGTGAATATCGGTTATGTATGCCTGTTAGTAATCCTTTTTTTCAGCCAATCTTTTTTTTATGAATATGGAGTCAATCAAACTGTCTGGAAAACTTATTCTCCTGCAGTCTGACAAAAAAGGACAAAGACAGTCGGGATCGAGCCTAATCGTTTACCATTTTATGTTTAAATAAAAGATTCCGATGTTTACATTTCGGGAAAACCCGAATTTGTGATGCCCTTTCCCGGTAATTTTTATTAATACTAATCAACATAAGATAATGAAAAGAAATTATTTGATCGTATCCCTGAGGTATCTCCGCAGGAACAAGGAATATAGCATAGTCAATATTTTGGGACTGTCCGTAGGTGTCACCTGCTGCCTGTTGATAGCCATGTTTATCAGGAGTGAATTAAACTACGATGCTTTTCATTCCAAATCAGATAACCTATATAGAATTTGGCAACGTGAAATAGTAGAAAACAATACAAACCTCAACGTGGTTACCCCTCTTCCAACTGCTGAAGCTGTAAAAAGTGGTATACCCGAGATCAGTGAGGCATGCAGAATTTATAATTTTAGTCCTGTCATTAAGATAGATAATGCTTCGTTTACTGAAAATGTGGATATGGTTGACCCTTCATTATTCTCCATGTTTGATTTCCCTGTTCTCGCAGGAGGTATCAGCAATCCACTGCAACTCCAAAATGCCGTGGTATTAACCTCATCTGCTGCAAAGAAATTTTTCGGTAGTGCTGATGTTATAGGAAAAACCGTCGGGATATCCTTAAATGATACCAGTTATTTGTTTACCGTAACCGCGGTAGTAGCAGATGTTCCGGAGGCCTCGAGTATTAAGTTTAAAGCATTGATACCTTTTGCAAATGCCGTACATCTTTTCAATCAAAGAGCTTTTCACAGTTGGTTTGATGTTTTTTGCGAAACCTATGTACTCGTAAAGCCTGGGGCAAAATATATTTCTGTCGAAAGTAAATTACCACAGATACTCAGGCAAAATCTGGGATCTGATTTTGGCAAGGAAGATTTTACTATGCATTTGCAGAACATAAAGGATATTCACCTCGGTACTGGCCTGCCTGCCGGAAATGAGCCAATCAGTAATCCGAAATATTCGTACATATTAGGTACAATCGGTCTGTTGTTATTGGTGGTTGCCTGCATTAATTTTATTACCCTTTCTGTCAGTCAATCCACGAAAAGAGCTTTGGAAGTTGGCGTTAGAAAGACTCTGGGCGCGAGCAGAACCCAACTTATATTGCAATTCTGGGGGGATGCCTTTCTCGTAGTTTTGGTTTCCATTATCATCGGAATTTGCGCGACTGCCCTTCTTTTAAATCCTTTTAATATGCTGGTAAATAAACAGCTGGTTATGCATTTCGATTTGGCATTCATTTTAATCTGTTTCACTTTAGCGATTTTAATATCAATTGTCTCCGGAATATACCCCGCGCTGGTCCTATCAGCATTCAAACCTGCCGAGGTATTAAAGGGCAAGATGATAATAAATGGAGAGAAGGGATGGTTTAGGAAGGGCCTCGTGGTAGGGCAATTCGCCACTTCCATTATTATGATTATCGGAACGATAATAATAGGCCAGCAGATGAGGTATTTAGAGATGAAAGATCTCGGTTACAATAAGAATCAGGTAATAATAGTTGAAACGAACAAGCCCCGCAAGTTTGGTTTACCTCT
>DATGFZ010000069.1:0-14272 GCA_035308805.1 Puia sp.
ATACTCCCCGTGCCAACCATTTTTGGGGTGCTCACGGTGGATAATCAGCAGCGAGCGGATGAAAGAATCGGCGGAAAGCATGGTCACAAGGGTGAGGAAGCAGCCATCGCTGCTTTGAAAATGGTGGCTCTTTTTTCAAAAGAAAAATCGAATCGGAGGAAATAATATTTACCACTTAAAAATCCTGGTTCCCATCCGGGGACATTCATGAACGTTCAACTTTTCATACCATGTTTTGTTGACCAGCTATACCCAAAGACGGCTTTTAACATGATTAAGGTTCTGGAAAAAGCCGGGTGCCATGTTATGTATAATGTTAATCAAACCTGTTGCGGGCAACCGGCATTCAATGCCGGTTTCTGGCAGGATGCCAGGGATGTTTGTGCCAAATTCATTACAGATTTTTCAGGGAAAGACCTCGTCGTAACACCCAGCGCCTCCTGTGCGGGATTCGTTCGCAATTATTATCAGAAATTGTTTGATAATTCATCCATGCACAATGAAGTAAAAGATCTGCAAAAGCGTGTTTATGAATTTTCTGATTTCCTGGTGAATGTTTTACACGTGGAAAATGTCGGCGCCGAATGGCATGCCAAAGCAACCTATCATGATTCCTGCGCGGCTTTGCGTGAATGCAAGATTAAATCGGAGCCAAGAAAATTATTGGCAAATGTCAAGGGACTGGAGTTGGTTGAAATGAATGAAGTGGAAACCTGTTGTGGTTTTGGCGGAACATTTGCCGTAAAATTCGAACCCATTTCCATTGCGATGGCGGACCAGAAAGTTGGTCATGCACTCCAAACCGGGGCTGATTATATTATTTCTACAGATTTGTCGTGTTTAATGCACATTGATGGATACATCCGTAAAAAAGAACTCCCGATTCAAACGATGCACCTGGCAGATGTGCTTGCCAATTTCTCCCAGCCGCTTTAACCCAGTTGCGGGCAAATATTGGACTGCCATTGTTTCCCTGTCCATCCGGCGACCCGGCCACAATAAAAAACCATCTGCCATGCAGAAGCATACAGATGGTTGAACCCTTAAAACAACCTGTCGCAAGAGTTGAATAAGTTTTGAATAAGGAGTGTTTCCAAATCTATATACGGAGAAAAATGAAAAGCAGACTGAAAAAAGTGATTTTTTTTTAAAAATTCCATTCCGGTTCAAAACTTGTTAATCAAACCATGACCTGGTTAAAGAAAAGTATATCATGAAATACAGGTTAATGATATTATCGTTTTTTCTGGCTCCCTTCTGTTATTCTCAATATTCTGACAATGCGGATCAGGTATTTTCGCAGTCCCGGCTATTGAGTAAACCGGTGTTATTGATTTTTTCGGGCTCTGACTGGTGCCAGCCTTGTATTCGCTTTGAAAAAAAGATCTTGACTGATAGCACCTTTATGACTTTTTCCCATACAAGCTTATTGGTACTAACGGCAGATTTTCCGCAGAGAAAAAAACAATCCCCGTCATTGATTGGTCAAAACGAGCAGCTGGCAAAAATGTATAATCCTCATGGTTTGTTTCCCTATATGGTGCTCTTGAATCCCGACAAAAAGATCATTCATGTGATAGCTTACAATAACCAAGATGCAGTTTCTTTTATCAATTTGATCAGAGGATATTTTAAATGATGAACGAGTATTCCAGGCATGAGCGATTAATGGGTTCGCAATTTGAATTGAAAATTCTTTGCGAAAATGAGGCAAGGGCAACCATGCTCTTGCAGGAGGCCGTTGAAGAAATCAAAAGAATTGAAAAATTGTTAACCGAGTTTGACAGTGGATCCTGCACTTCGCGGATAAATAATCATGCAGGGGTCAGTGCTGTTGCGGTTGAAGAAGAGGTTTTTGATTTACTCACACGAAGCATCCGGATATCCAGGCTCACCCAGGGGGCCTTTGACATTACATCCGGAGCGCTAAAAAAATTGTACAAATTCGACAATAGCGCATTTCAGTTACCACCTGGAAAAGATATTCAGGAAACGCTGGGAAGGGTCGGATTCCAATATATTCATCTGGGAAGACAATTTGACGTTTTTCTTGAAAAAAAAGATATGCATATCAGTTTTTCGGCAATAGGAAAAGGTTATGCTGCCGATTGTGCCGCTAAAATGCTGCAACGAAAAAATGTCGATGCGGGGGTGGTCAATGCAAGCGGTGACTTAACCGTCTGGGGAAGGAAAAACGATAACAGTCTGTGGAAAGTTGGCATTGCCAATCCTGATGATGACGCCAAAATTTTATGTTGGGTCGCCCTTGAAAATGCTTCGGTGGCTACGTCCGGAGATTATTATCAGCATTTTCTTTATCAGGGCGTAAGGTATTCCCACAATATTAATCCTAAAACGGGGCTTCCGGTGAGCGGGTTGAAAAGCGTAACGGTCATCAGTGTTAGCGCAGAATTGAGCGATGCGCTGGCAACGGCAGTGTATGTTATGGGAAAAAACGCAGGCATGCACTTTATTAACCAGCTTCCGGGTGTTCATTGCATATTGATTGACGGAAATAACAGGCTTTCTTTTTCAAAAAATTTAAAACATAAGGATTATGAATTTAAATTGCAGCCATAAAGTGATGAATAAAAGATTTTTTATTTTTTCATGCTGCATGCTGTTTGCATTTTTCTTATTTATGGTTGATGGTTGCAAGACCGTTGAACCATATCAGCGGGTTTATTTGAATGACCATGAAATGCAGATGACGAAAAATGCAGGAAGCAAATTTGAAGATTATGTTCATGTTGTCCGCGAAGGGGCAACCGTCCCCGGCGGGACCAAATCGAGCGGGGGATGCGGATGCAATTAATAGCCTTATTCTCGAAAATACTCTGCGATGAAAAGAAGATATCTGGTATTTGGAGTGATGGCTGCCGCTTTTTCATCAAAAGCCCAGGTACAGGACAGCAGTTTTCAAAAAAAGAATCTGGCTAAATCGGATATTGAAGTTGTATTTTCTTATTATAACCAAAACGGAAATCACTCGGCAATCACGGGGGGGATCGGCACAGAAAAATTAAGCGTATACGCTCCGGATATTAATTATTCCCACACGTATAAATCGGCCGATGTTTTACAAATCAATGGTGGTGCAGATGTCATTACCTCTGCTTCGCTGGATAATATTGATTTTGTCGTTTCATCAGCATCCAGGCATGATGTTAGAACACATATCAATGCGGGTTATTCGAAACATTTTAGCGCGTTGAATACAGACCTGGAATTGGGTACAGGTGCATCCATTGAATCGGTTTACTTTTCGATTCCAGTGTCTTTGACGCTCAATTATGTTGAACCTTCAGCCATGCGAACCTACCAGTTTGCCTTTGAAGCTTTTTTCGATGACTTGCGGTGGGGCAGGTTAAGTCCTGACCATTTTCATCCTGTTAAACTCATTTATCCCGTTGAACTGAGATATAAGAACTGGTTCAACATCTACCGGAGATACTCTTATAATTTTAAGAATGCCTTTACCCAGGTGCTCAACAAGAGAATGATCCTGGGGTTATACCCGGAAGTAGCATATCAGCAGGGATTGTTAAGTACAACTTATCACCGGGTCTTCTTTACCGATAGTTCCGAAAAAGTTGAAAACCTGCCCCAGCAAAGGCTAAAACTTTCTCTGGGGGCCCAACTAAATATCTTTATCGGAGGCAGGACGATTGTAAAAACTTATTACAGTATTTACCGGGATAATTGGGGAATTGTTGCTAACGCCGTCCAGGTCGAAAGCGGATTCAAAATAAGTCCACGCGTAACCCTATCACCATATGTCAGGTTGTATGAACAAACAAAAGCCCACTATTTCAAACCATATCGTCAACACGCTGCAGATGAAACATATTATACATCAGATTATGATCTCGCTGAATTTACAGATTATAAGACCGGAATAAATTTCAGGCTGGCACCATTCAGTTTCTTAAAAAAGAATTTATTATTTGATGAAATGAACCTGAGGTATTCTTTTTATCACCGGAGTGATGGATTGAGCTGCCACATGCTGTCAACAGTCTTCAATTTTACGCGTGCAAATAATAAATCAGAAAAAAATATTCATAACCCTGAGTAATAGTCATACCCCCGTTCAAACCAGTAATCCCGCGGACGTTCGTCGCTAAAGAAAATGGTACCGATACGTTTGATGCTTTTTATTCCGTATTTAACCGGGATGATGAGGCGCAAGGGATAACCCTGGTTCATGGGCAATGGCTGCCGGTTCATCTCATAACACAACAGGGTTTGCGGGTGAATGGCGCTGGGCATATCTATGCCGACATAATATTGTTCGTCGGGCGTTGACAAGCCCACATATTTCATATTGCTTTCATTTTCCAAATGATAATATTTCACAAAATCAGAAAACCTTGCTCCCCCCCACCAGGTAATCTGGTTCCATCCTTCGATACATTTAAAATTAAAAATGATTTCTGTTTTCGGTAATCTTTTTATATCATCCAACGTAAAGAAAAGTGTATCTCCATTATTTTTTATTACTTGTAATTTCCAGGCCGCAGCGTCAAAATCATTGCCCATGCCGACATTTCCGTTCACACGAACTCTTCTTGCCGCTTCCGCAGTAGGGTAAGCTTTTGCAAGATGATTCGGGCTTAAGGTCTTATCGAATATTTTTTCATTGAAATTCAGTACAGCGCGCAGTGGCTTTTGAATCGCGCCTGACATATTGTTATCAAGCGGCTGATTCCATAACCATTTCCAAGCGCCGATGCCAATGGCAATAAACAAAAAAAAGAAGAAGAATGAAATAAATGTTTTCTTACTGATCAATTCATCAACAGAAAGTTTTGAATTGTTGACGAATATATTTTTAATGAATTTTTTCATGCAGATATTTTTTCATTATCATCTTTGACTACTTCAAAACCCGTCACAACACTTCTGAAATTATTCCACCCGGCTAGAATAACCTGTACGATATGAACAACAAAAAATAAGCTATAGCCTATCGTTAAGGCAAAATGAAGAATACGGGCAAATGCGTAACCACCCGTTAATTCACAAAGCCACCAGAATTGCACCGGTTTATAAATGGCAAGCCCGGTAATGATGGAACCCATTCCCATGATAACGATCCCGGTATAGGCAATTTTTTGCGCTGCATTATACTTTTTTTGAGGCGGTGCCAATTTACGCAAATGCAGATCGTGCAATACAACGAACCATGCCTCTTTGAATGAATGCCTGTTTGGAACGAGTTCCCGCCATTCTCCGGAAATGATGGTGTACAACACATACAAAAAACCATTGATAAAGAAAAGCCACATAAATACAAAGTGAAAAGCCATACCCTGCGCCAATTTGTAATTGAGATGAAACGCGTCATAAAAAGTTTGTGGAAAGAATTTTAAGATGGTTTTATCATTCCAGCCAAGTTTATAGACGTCGTTTGCCCAGTATATCAGCAAACCGCTCCAGGTCATTACCATCAATATGGGAAAATTGATCCAATGAAACCAGCGCATGGCCAGCGGATGTTTCTTCACCATTTTCTTCATAACCATTTAATTTTAGTGCAATTATTTTGCGATGACAATTTACAAATAATTGCAAACAAAAAGCCGGTAAATAAATTACCGGCTCACCAATGACTCATTTAATCTTTGTCCTTCGATCAGTTTCTTGGAATCAACACATGGTCAACGACGTGTATCACACCGTTGCTCTGATGGACATCCTTTATGGTGACTGTTGACATACCACCGTTTTCGTCCTTTAAAATAATTTTCTTTCCTTGCATCATTGCCCAAAGCTTTCCCCCTGCAACTGTCGTTAATTCTGCGGTACCATTGCCTGCTTTAATTAAGTCGGCGAGTTCTTTCGAACCTATCCTTCCGGAAACCACATGATAAGTAAGTATGCCTGTTAGTTTCTCTTTGTTCTCTGGTTTGAGCAGGGTTTCAATTGTTCCCTTAGGTAACATGTCAAAAGCTTCATTGGTTGGAGCGAACACCGTGAAGGGTCCGGCGCTTTCCAAAGTTTCAACCAGGCCTGCCGCTTTAACTGCAGCAACCAAGGTGGTATGATCTTTTGAATTGACTGCGTTTTCAACGATATTTTTCGACGGGTACATGGCGGCGCCGCCCACTTCGACGGTTTTTTCCATTTGTGCGTACGAAAAATTTAGCGCAAATACTGATAAAGCAACCACAGCGAGAGATTTGAATGATTTCATAATAATATTTTTTAAACATTTTTTGATTAAGTTCGAATCGTTACGGTAACCCCAACATTTACGGAAGTATATTACCGGCGGATTTTTTGTGAGCGAAATTTTTTTTGATGTTGTCAAAAGGTTAATGAAATTTACAGTGGTAACGTGGTGCAACTAAAATCTAAAATATGGCGTCTTATTGGTTGGTAAAATCGGAACCCTTAACATACAGTTGGGATCAATTGCAGCAAGACAAAAAAACCGTTTGGGATGGTGTGCGTAATTATGCAGCACGCATTCATTTAAAAGCAATGAAAAAGGGAGATGAGGTTTTTTTCTACCACAGCAATGAAGGAACGGAAATTGTCGGCATTGCAAAAGTATCGAAAGAATTTTTCCAGGATCCCACAACCGAGGACGACGCCTGGGTCGCTGTTGAGTTAAAACCATTCAAAAAATTAAAAAACCCGGTTTCGCTAGAAACCATAAAAAAAGATAAACGTCTTGCGGACATGGCGCTGGTAAGAATCGGCAGATTGTCCGTTCAGCCGGTGACTGAGAAAGAACACGGTATCATTATGGGATTAGCAGGGGAGAAGTGAATCGATGTTGATAACCACTACACGCTGCAATGGTTGACCTCAATCGATTGTTGAGTATCTGGCGGCCCTGCGTCACTTTCATTTTTTCTTATTGGATTTCCTGAAGACTATTTGCGCAGGTTATTTTTTTTGGGCTGGAATAATTCATGATTCATTCAATCCTGCAAGATAAAATTGATGCCGCTGCATCTCCTTTTAAAAGGGTTTACCAATAAGCGGACACCTGACTGCAGTACAATCGCCGGAGACCTGATTATTTATTTTAGTTTTGCCTTATGGATAAAAAGAAGCTCGTTGTTCTTTCCGGGGCAGGGATCAGCGCGGAAAGCGGGTTAAAAACATTTAGGGACAGCGACGGTTTGTGGGAAGGCTACGAGGTTACAGAAGTGGCAACGCCGGGCGGCTGGAAAAAAAACCCGCAACTGGTGTTGGATTTTTATAATCAACGCCGCAAAAACGTGCTGGAAGCAAAACCCAATAGCGCGCACTATGGGCTTGCCGAATTGGAAAAAGATTTCGACGTCCACATCATCACTCAAAATATTGACGATCTGCATGAGCGGTCCGGGTCTACAAAAGTTCTCCACCTGCACGGAGAAATTTTTAAAATGCGAAGCGAAGCCAACACCGAATTGATTTATGAAATAAAAACCGACATCAAATTTGGCGATGTTGCCGGAGATGGAAAACAACTTCGACCGCATATTGTTTGGTTTGAAGAACCAGTACCTATGATAGAATCTGCCATTGGCGTAGTCCGTGATGCGGACATTTTTGTTGTCATAGGAACCTCCCTGGTTGTTTATCCTGCTGCCGGATTAATTCATTATGCAGCTGCGGAAATCCCAAAATTCATAATTGACAAACGCATCCCTTACCCTGTATCATTGCATCATATCACTCCAATAGAAAAAACGGCTTCGGAAGGAGTGGAGGCACTGAAATTAATTTTACAAAAATCCCATCTTTAGATTTTCGGTAACAAACAGTTGTTTATCATTGCACAAATTGCCGTCGATGAAATCGTTTTTTATTTCCTTATTCATACTTATTGGTCCTTCGATTTCATTTTCTCAGTCAGACCCGAGTTTGTCAAAATTAAGATCATTTGCGATGAAATATTATCCCCGCGGTTATGATTCTTCGCTAAGCTACATTAATATGCAGCCTGGGGGAAATTTGCATTATCTCTTTCCCCTATATCAACTGTATAAACAGGAAAATAAATTTAAAGCAGTTTTTGGCAATGATTATTACGCACAGCTTGGTGAGGCCGTTTCATTTTCAGAAGATTATCACAGCGCATTGGAAATAGAAGAGCGGGAATACGATGCAGTTGGTGAAGAATCGGAAAAAAAAATAAGAAAAGTTATTTCGGATCTAAAAGGCATTCAGCATGTTGACGCAAGAAGATATATTTCCTTTCTCGCGCAGAATTTTAAAGTCATTATGCTTAATGAAGCGCCTGCTAAAACGTTGCACCGTGCTTTTGCCATTTCGCTTCTTGAAGAATTATACAAAAAGGGATTTCATTACCTGGCGATGGAAATGCTGAATAATTTTCCCAATCATTCGCTTGACAGATTAACAATAAATACCGGTCATTATACGGCTGAACCGGTTGCGGGTGAACTGGTAAGGCGGGCGCTGGAACTGGGTTTTACGCTGGTGTCGTATGAAGACACTGCGGCAGTTGCGGGTCATCACACAGCAAATGAACGCGATTCAGTGCAGGCAGAAAATATCTATACGATCATCAAAAAAGATCCTGCTGCAAAAATTTTTGTTTTTGCGAGCTATGGCCATATTGCCGAAAAAACCACGGACTCCGATTTTATTCCGATGGCGATGAAGTTTAAAAAAATCTCCGGTATTGATCCGTTGACCATAGATCAAACCGACATGACCGAAGGCAGCAATTTCGGTTATGCTAATGCGTTATATAAATGCTACACCCAAAAATATTTTTTTACAAATCCCTCTGTGGCGGTGATGAATAACCAGCCTGTTAACATTACCAACAATGATCTTTATGATATCAGTGTAATTCATCCTCCAACGACCTATCGCGATGGGAGACCGGATTGGCTTTCGCTCAATGGACTGCGTCAACCGGTATATATTAATCCGAATATGCAAGATGTTTTTTTGGTCCAGGCCTTCTATCAGCGAGAAGCAGATCAATATGGGCCGGGACAGATTATCCCCGCTGATCAAAGTTTTATTCCAACCAATAAGGGAAATTATCTGTTGTATTTACGCAAAGGCAAGTACCTGATTATTTACAGAAGTTTGGGTTATCACCTGATCGGTAAATTAAAGATCAATGTAGAATGAGGTCTACGTTTTGTGGGCATGAGCGGCTGGCCATTTTACTCGCTCATGACTTGTTTTCAGTCTCTTTAAAAACAATTCCGTGGATTGCCAATTCTTGCAAAACCGGTTCGTAGATCACCGGAAGAATTGGTATATGTATCCCCGTTAAATTTATTTTTTCCTGTAAAATGAGCTTGGCTGCAATTCCCAGTGGCAGTCCGACAGTTTTTGCCATGGCGGTTTTGAGATTATTTTCTCCCAGTACAATTAAACTGCTTTTTAGTGTTTGCGGGGTATTGTTCAATTCGTATACCAGTTCATGGACCATCACAATCATATCCCGGTCGTGTGGCTGCATGGCTAATTTTGTTTCCAACAAATGTTGGAGCACGTCTGCAGATGTTTTTGCCGATGAAAGAACGGGTGCATCATCAAATAATCCAAGATAACTCAATAGTTTTTTGTTTTTCTCTGTGACATAAGCATTAATGGGCTTTGACCAATCTTCATAGGTTAATTTCTCGGAATTGATGTTTTTTTTGTCATCGGTTAAACCCGCAGCGACAAGGGGTCCCCATCCTTTGCAAAATGCAGGGTAACGCAACGTTGTTCTGATAAAAGTATCCGGGTTATCGAGCGTATAGAGATCAATATAGTTCAAGGAATTGCGGTTTGGATAGTAGGCCAGTTTTCCTATTCCATCAATTTCTATAATTTCACAGTGGTCAAATAAATTTTCATAGCCGATATGCTTAACCACGCCATTTTCCTTGTAATACGCTCCTGAAGCACCTGCCATAACAACATTACGGGGATTCCAGCTTATTTTATAATGCCATGGGTTATCATCACTTTCAGGCGCGATTAATCCCCCGGTATGTGATTTGAATGAGGTTATCCTTCCTTGTTGATTTTTGATCCTATTCACCAATTGCATTACGCTCATGTGATCAATGCCGGGGTCCAATCCCATCTCACAGAGAAACAATAATTTATTTTTGATAATTTCCGGTTCGAGCTTCCTGATGCTGTCATCCACATAAGAAGCCGTCAATAAATTCTTTTTAAATTCAACACAATCCTTTGCAATCAAAAAATGCAGGCTTGCCGGCAATAACGAGATGATGATATCAGCCTGTTCAACCTGTTTTTTTCGCAGGTTTTCATTTTCAATATCAATCACGACGGCGTTGGTGTTTGGCGCCTGACCGATCTTAGCCCGGATCAATGCTACGTTATTATCAGCAACAGTCAATTGCCATTGATTTATGCTGACCTCATTCATTAAATATTCAATCAGTGAAGTTGCAGATTTGCCCGCCCCAAATAGTAAAATGTTTTTCATGAGGAGGCAAGATAATCAACATAAATAAAAAATGGCTGACTTAAAAAAGTCAGCCGCTACTAGTTAATAAACCGTCCTTATAATGAGTTAATGAACAGGATGAATGGATACATTAAAAACTCCGCTTTTGGCTGTTGTCGCCAGGGAATCCAGTCGGGTTAACAGCAGGGTGCTTTTTATTTTTCGCAGCGGTAGATCCTGCACTTTGATTGATGAATTTTGTAAAATTTTTACTGTGTGAGCGCTCGTTATCGCCATTATTAAAAAACACAGCTGAACAGATCCCTTTTTCATGTTGTCTTAAAATATTTCCGTCCTATTAAAAATGAAAATGTAAACGATGGGTTAGGGATAATGCATAAAAAGATTCAACTTATATGCCAATGCAACCGAATGTGGAAAAAACCAATAACTTTTTTGCTAATCAAGCGTTAATTGCCGGAATAGGAGAGACCTGAGTCCTTTGAATTGATCACAGCAATTTTATATTCCACCTTTATTCCCCGCGGGCTTTTGGGTGCATCCTGCATCAGCGCAGAACCGGCGCCAATATTGTGGAAATAAACATTTTCCGTTTTGAATATTTTTTTATTTGCCTGAACATATTGCACTTCCACAACAACCAGGTCGAGGGGATACACGGAATGATTACTAACGGTTATCTGTAGATTAGAAATACCGCCAAATGTTCCAACGGTATATTTATTCGCCGTTAACCCGACCATATCTGCAATATTGGTTTTCAAAACAGCCTTGTCTGAAATTTCGTCCACGCGGTGAGTGGAGGACCTGCGTGCGATCCCCGTTTTTTGATAGAAGTCGGAATTGGTGTCAGTCGCGGCATTCTGTTCAACGATAGGAATTTTCTTAGGAAGAATGCTTTTTGTCTTTTGATCCTTTTTCTTGTCTTCCGGAATGGCAGATTCCTTTCTACCATTTTCCACACCGGTTTGCAAAGGCACTGCCTCATTATATTGGACGGAACTTTCCGGCTGTTTGACCGTGTTGTTTTTGGCTTGGTCAACCTGGTTAGTTTGATTATTGTCTACCAGTTTACCGGACACCGGACCCACTGCAGGGTCAGTTTGGGGTGGATTTGTTTGCAGCAGTTTACCCGCATTAGCGGGCTGGTTTGCGGCCACTTTAGTTTTTTCAGCGGGTTGCGTTGCGTTTTTATTGATATACAAACCAATTAAAATTCCCGAGCCCAATAAAACAAAAACACCCAAAATCACCGCTGCCGGCTTCAACCAATTTTTATTTGCGGAAAGCCTGGGCTGTTGCATTTTTTCTACACGTTGGTTCTTTTCCACCACATCCCGTTGCAGAAATTCATTCCCAAATCCTGGCGGCTGCGAGAATTTTTGTTCATCAAAAAATCTTTCCTGTATGGTCACAGGTTTAACTTCTTCAACAATGGCTTTTTTGATCGGTGAGGCTGAGGCAGCGGCCGGGTTTCTTGCCGGCAAGGTTACATATACCTTTTTGTCTCCCCGGGAAATACCTGCATATTGCTTATCGTGTGAAACAACAGGAGCAATATCTGTTCTGGATGGTGATATTTCTTTGGGAATACTCTTATTTTCCGGGGCAGGCCTCTTGTAAAAACGATCAAAAGGTTGTTCTTCCACAATGGGCGCAAATGATTTCAATTCTTCTATTTCAGAGGGATAGCGCCAGGCAGCGCTTCTTCCTTCAACCCAAACCAGGTCATAACCCTTCAGTCCCATTTTAGTCAATTCATCTAAACTGAGAGGTCCAATTTGTTTATTATCGCGGAGCAAAAGGTAAGTAACCATTCAATCAGGTTAAAATAAAAAATATCGTCCTTTCATTTGTACGGATCAACTGGATAACGTCAAATTTAGTGTCTTTTTTGTGAAAGCTTAGTTATAAAAATCAAGGGATAGCCGATTGCCCGGTAAATTTACAATTTCTGCCACTACTAAATTTGACTTTTCCAAAAAATTTTTAGTGTGACTGATTCTTAATTGAAAAGCTTAATAAGCTTATTTGCTAGTTTTCACAATCTTACCGAAATTAGTTTGTTGATCACCACTTTCTCATCATAAATTAAAACCAATGGACGCTGCGATTCAGCAAAAAGTTAATACATGGTTGAATGGTAATTATGACCATGAAACAAAGGAGGAAATAATCAAACTGCAGAAAGAAAACGCTGCAGAATTAACGGAATGCTTTTATAAAAATCTTGAATTTGGAACCGGCGGCTTGCGGGGTCTTATGGGAGTTGGAACCAACCGCATGAATAAATACACAGTGGGTATGGCGACCCAGGGGTATTCCAACTACCTCAATCAATCTTTTTCCAATCCTAAAGTTGCGATAGCTTATGACAGCAGAAACAACAGCAAATTTTTTGCTGAAACGGCAGCCAAAGTTTTTGCGGCCAATGGAATCAAGGTGTTTTTGTTTCAGTCACTGAGACCCACACCCGAACTGAGTTTTACGATCCGTCGCCTTGGTTGTCAGGGTGGCGTTGTCTGCACGGCTTCACACAACCCGAAAGAATACAATGGCTATAAAGCCTACTGGGATGATGGTGGTCAGTTGGTTCCTCCGCATGATCAAAACGTGGTCAATGAGGCAGAAAAAATCGGTTCCGTTGATGAGGTAAAATGGGCCGGCGGTGAAAACAATATTACGATCATTGGGAAAGAAATTGATGAAGCCTATATGAGCATGGTCCGGGGTTTATCCGTTTACCCGGAAATCATTGAGAAGCAACATAATTTACGCATCGTGTATACGCCCATTCACGGAACCGGAATTAAATTGGTACCGGAAGTATTGCAGCGTTTTGGCTTTACCAATGTGCACGTGGTGGACGAGCAGGCAACGCCCGATGGAAATTTTCCTACGGTGGTATATCCCAATCCAGAGGAAGCCGAGGCAATGAGCATCGGTTTAAGAAAAGCAAAAGAATTGGAAGCGGATATTTTATTGGGAACAGATCCGGATGCCGATCGCGTCGGCATTGGCATTAAGGATAACAACGGCAATTGGGTGTTGATGAACGGAAACCAAACTGCAGCACTGGCGTTTAATTATTTGATTGAAGCGCGAAAGGCAAAAGGCGTCGCGCAGGATAATGATATGGTTGTAAAAACCATTGTCACCACGGAATTGATAGATGAGATAGCAAAACAAAGCGGCATAAAATGCTATAATGTGCTGACCGGTTTTAAATGGATTGCCGAGTTGATTAAAGAAAAAGAGGCGCACGAAAATTATGTGATTGGCGGAGAAGAAAGTTACGGATTGATGATTGGTTCGAAGATTCGTGATAAAGATGCAGTCAGCGCGGTTGCCATCCTTTGCGAAATGGCGGCGTATGAAAAAAATCAGGCAAAAACATTGTACAGTAAACTGATTCAACTCTATCTGAAATATGGCTTTTATAAAGAAACTTTAATTTCAATTACCAAAAAGGGAATGAATGGACAAAAAGAGATTGCCGAAATGATGGAAACGTACAGAAAAAATCCGCCTGGAAAAATCAATGGATCCTCAGTCGTACAGTTACTCGATTACGGATTGCGCAAGGGGAAAAATTTACAAACCGGCGAAACCTGGGAAATTAAATTGCCGGAATCCAATGTGCTCCAATTTATTCTTGCTGATGGAAGTAAGATTTCTGCGCGACCATCCGGCACCGAACCAAAGATAAAATTCTATTTCAGTGTAAATACAAGATTGAGTGATGTGAACGATTTTGAGCAGGTAAAAGCTGAATTGGATGTCAGAATTAACGGAATAATATCAGATATGAAATTGAAATAAATTTATTCACAGCAGGTTACCCGGAGA
>DATGFZ010000070.1:0-8432 GCA_035308805.1 Puia sp.
GAAATGGGAAAGATCTTAGGTATGGAACCCAACACCGTGAAAGTAAAATTACACCGTGCGCGGCAACGATTAAAAGAAAAAATGGAAAAACATTTCATCAATGAAATACGGGAATTACAAAATGATTAATAAATCAGGTAATTCGGCCTCAGATACAGGCTGTCAGGTCCGGAATTACTGGTCAGAAACTTGTACTAATTTTACTGAACCGATTAAAAAAGATATTATGGATACGCAACAATCCGCAGAAGAAAGATTATGGAATTATATTGACGGTGCTTGTAATGCCGAAGAGAGATCGGAAATCAAAAAACTGATTGATGCCAATGTCGAATGGCAGGAAAAATACCGCGAGTTGCTTCAGGTAAATGAGCTTATCAGCAGCTCAGAGCTGGAAGTCCCGTCTATGCGTTTTACAAAAAATGTAATGGAGGAAATTGCGAAATACCAGGTTGCACCTGCGGCAAGAAATTATATTGACAAAAAAATAATCTGGGGAATCGGGGCATTTTTTCTGACGATGATTTTTGGAATACTTGTTTATGCGTTTTCACAAATACATTTGAGTGGTTCAGCCGGGGGATCAGGCACATCGGCAATCATCACTAAATATACTCCGGGAAATGTTGAATGGAGCAAATACTTCAATGGCACCTATGTAGGCATTTTTATGATGATCAATGTCATACTCGGATTGGTATTTTTTGATAAATATTTACAGCGCAAAAAAAATCAGTCCAAACATAAAGAAGCTTGATGATTCAATAATCCTCAGGTCCGGTTACCTCTCTTGCTGTAAAAAGTTCAGAGAGGTTTTTGTAATAGGAAGAGGTATTGAAAATGTGTGCATTGCTAATAAACTCCTCGATCATGTCCCTATTTCGAAGGAAAATAGATCATCAACCTTTTCACGCTCCAAAACGTATATCCCAACCCTGTAAAAACTACATGAAGGGTTTAAGCTACTCCGTCCAAAAAATGTAACTTCACCGCAACAAACCATTTATGGATATTAAGCGCAATATTCTTGAAACAATCGGCAATACCCCGCTCATTCAACTAAATAAAATCACCAAAGACTTTCCCTGCACAGTGCTAGCGAAAGTTGACTATTTCAACCCTGGAAATTCCATTAAAGATAGAATGGCAGTAAAGATGATTGAGGTTGCCGAAAAAGAAGGCAAACTAAAACCGGGCGGAACTATCATCGAATGCACGAGCGGCAATACGGGGATGGGTTTAGCCCTTGTTGCCTGTGTAAAAGGGTACAAATGTATTTTCACTACCACCGACAAACAATCTAAAGAGAAAATGGACATTTTGAAAGCAGTCGGCGCTGAAGTGATTGTTTGCCCAACGAACGTCGAACCAGACGATCCGCGTTCTTATTACTCCGTGGCCAGAAAACTGGAAAAAGAAATTCCGAATTCTTATCTGTGTAACCAATATGATAATCTGGCCAACAGGCTTGCTCATTATGAAACAACCGGACCCGAGATCTGGAAACAGTCCGATGGAAAAGTCACGCACCTGGTTTGCACAGCAGGAACTGGCGGGACAGTGACCGGAACGGCAATGTTCTTAAAAGAAAAAAATCCGAAAATCCAGATCTGGGCAATTGATGTTTTTGGTTCATTGCTCACTAAATTTTATCAAACCGGCGAAGTGGATATGAACCAGGTTCACCCCTATATTTCCGAGGGCTTTGGAGAAGATTTCGTGCCGGAGAATTATGATATGAGTGTAATCGATCATTTTGAACAGGTGACCGACAAAGATGGTGCTATCATGGCGCGTCGCCTTGCAAAAGAGGAAGGATTATTTTGTGGTTACAGTGCCGGTAGCTGTTTGCAGGGGTTGATGCAATTAAAAAATAAATTGAATAAAGACGATGTAGTCGTTTGCATTTTCCACGATCATGGCAGCCGCTACGTCGCAAAAATTTATAATGACCAATGGATGATGGAGCGCGGATTTCTGGATGTGAAGACTTTTAAGGACATCGTAAACGGAAGAGGTGCAAAAAAATTGATTACCATCGATCCTGAGCTGACTATCGGTGAAGCGGTTGACCTCATGGAGAAATATCACATCGAAAACTTACCCGTAATAAAAAATGAGAATATTCTAGGTTCAATCAGCGAAAGCGGGTTGTTTACAAAAATGCTTCATGATGGACAAGACATAAAAAATAAAAAAGTAGCGGACGTTATCGAGGCTTCTTACCCAATCGTAGCTTTTGACACACCGCTCGAAAGACTGAGCTCGCTCATCAACAAAGAGAACGGAGCGGTGCTGGCTAAAGATGATAGCGGTAATTTTCACATTGTCACAAAATACGACGTGATCCAGGCATTGGGTAATTGATTTTTTGTACCAATAATCAGCTGAATATCAAATAATTAAATAATCTGATTTTTTATGGAACCTTATGGACATACTTGCTTTTAACCCCTGGAATCGATAAATGCAAAATTCCTTGCGTAATTCGCCACGTATTTTTACGAAAGCCATAGTATTTAGTGAGAAAAGAAAATGAGGCAAAACCGCTCTTGCCTGCAATTGTACTGAAGTATACTTTTGTCTAAGAGTTGATTGATATTATTCAATCGCCAATATCCAAAAAAGACCAAAAAATATCCAATCCTAAGAATTTCCGGATTATAAAATCCAATATCAGTCAACTCATTTTTCCCAGCTAATCCAACCCTGTGCAAGAACCAAATTGAGCCTCTGTCTTTTCCAATATCCGTAGAGCCCGTATTATAAAATCCAAAATCCGACAAAAACCAACGCAGTATCCAATTCCGTTTCAAAACCTACTGCTAAACTCCAGTACCCTCCTGCTAAGTGTTGAGCGTCTTATTTAGCAGGGGGTATTAACCGTGGAAATGAAATTCCAGCATTCTTTTCACTTACACTTCTCATTATCTTGCAGCAAAAAATGTAATGCTTGTTTTCACTGACCAGTTAGGCAGCGCTGTTTCATTACAAAGCCTCCCCAAGCGAATTATTTCCATTGTTCCATCTCAAACGGAATTGCTTTTTGATCTTGGACTGGATGAAGAAATTATAGGTATCACCAGATTCTGTGTTCATCCCGAAAAATGGTTTCATCCTAAAACAAGAGTTGGCGGAACAAAACAATTGCACTTAGACATCATTCATGAGCTAGGGCCGGACCTGATCATTGCCAATAAGGAAGAAAATACAAAAGAACAAATCGAGGAACTCGAAAAACATTTTCCGGTTTGGATTAGTGATATCAAAACATTGAAAGATGCTTTATCAATGATCTCTTCTATTGGGGAAATAACCGGGACGCAACCTGCGGCGCAAAAAATAATTTCACTCATCATTAAAAATTTTGGAGAATTAAAACCCAAAAGCAAGAAAATAAAAACTGCTTACTTTATTTGGCAAAACCCCTATATGGCTGCCGGCGGTGATACTTTTATTAATGAGATGATGAGCCATTGTGGCTTTGATAATGTTTTTGGCCATGCAGCCCGCTATCCCGAAACCCAGATCGAAGAATTATCAAGAAAGAATTGCCAGTGGTTATTGCTCTCTTCGGAACCATTTCCGTTTAAGCAAAAACATGTTGAAGAATTGAATAATCAATTGCCAGGGGTAAATATTCTTTTGGTGGATGGGGAAATGTTCAGTTGGTATGGAAGCAGACTGATTCATGCGCCTTTTTATTTCAGCATGTTGCTTGCTGAAATGGGAAAACAATAAACTAAATGTATATTTGCAACCTGTAAAAAATAGCTGAACCAACACCTTTGGCGATTTAACCGATTAACTGAATACGGACTTGTAAAATAAACCTGGTCATAGAAGAAGAAGGAAAATCAAAATCCGCCCAAGGCTAAGCAAGCATCAACCATGCAATATTGGTCATCGATGTTTAAAAGCAACGAAACGTTGTCAGGTAATTGATCGACGTTGCTAACCGTAATGGATAGCTGAAATTTTTTGTTTGATTCGCTTAAATTAATGTATTTCGTGTAATAAAAATCGTAAATAAGTAAACATGGCTTCAAAAAAAATTCTTGATATTTTAGGCGATAAGGCCGAATTTCTGCTGAATCATCAATGTAACACTGTTGATAAATCGACGCTTACACTTCCTTCACCCAACCATGTCGAAGAGATCTGGATCAACTCCAACCGCAATAATCAGGTGTTGGGGAATTTGCAAACGCTTATCGGCAATGGACGATTGGCAAATACCGGTTATATTTCTATTTTCCCGGTTGATCAAGGCATTGAACACAGTGCCGGTTCTGCATTTGCTCCGAACCCGATTTATTTTGATCCTGAAAATATCATCAGGCTAGCTATTGAAGGAGGCTGTAACGCCGTGGCATCCACCTTTGGCGTGCTCGGAATTATGAGCCGCAAATATGCGCACCGCATTCCATTTGTTGTAAAAATAAATCACAACGAATTACTGAGTATTCCCAACAGGTATGACCAGACGCTTTTTGGAACGGTGAAAAGTGCGTGGAATATGGGAGCCGTCGCAGTTGGCGCTACCGTGTACTGGGGTTCTGCAGAAAGCACCCGCCAATTAAAAGAAATTGCCGAATCTTTTGAACTTGCCCATGAATTGGGAATGGCAACCATTTTATGGTGCTATACACGCAACAATGGTTTTGTTGTTAACGGCGTCGATTATCACACATCTGCTGATCTGACCGGCCAGGCAAATCACCTTGGCGTAACGATACAAGCAGATATTATCAAACAAAAATTACCTACAAATAATGGCGGGTACACCGCGATCAAGCAGGGAAAGACTTCTCCCCTCGTTTACAGCAAATTAACTTCCGATCACCCGATTGATCTATGCCGTTACCAGGTTTTGAATTGTTATAGCGGAAGGGTTGGACTAATAAACAGCGGTGGCGAAAGCAAAGGCGCCTCTGATCTTGCCGATTCAGTCTATACGGCAGTCATCAACAAACGCGCAGGTGGCATGGGGTTGATCTTAGGAAGAAAGGCATTTCAACGCCCCTTTAATGAAGGCGTTCAATTGTTGAACGCAACACAGGATGTTTATCTGGATAAAGAAATTTCCGTAGCCTAGAATATCACGAAAGTCAGTGAGTCCAAAGGTTCAAAAGAATTTGAAATTCGCTTGAATTTTCTTTCGGGCTTTCTGACTTCAGGCTTTTTGCTATTTCTCCGGATACAAAACCGCCTTCACATAATTCTGCATATTTAAGTACTTTTTTGCTGCATCCTGTATATCCTGTAGCGTTAATGAATCTATCTTTTTTGAATAGTTCAATATCCATGCGGGGTCATCTTGTTCAATCCATGCCGAACTCAATTCGTCCAGCCAATGATCGTTATCTTTCATTGCATCCTCATTTTGCTTTTTCAGGGTCTCTTTCACCTTATCAAGATCTTTTTGTTCCACACCCTTTTCTTGTGCCTTCATTATAATATCAAATGCAGCTTTAACCAGTTTGTCTACGTTTTCAGGTCCGCACGGAAAACTTAACGTCACAGAATAATTATTATACGGTCTTTTAGAAAGTGTGCCATGCATGCCCCCGCCATAAATTCCGCTCATATCTTCACGAAGTTGTTCAATTATTTTTATATTCAATACATCGGTGAGCGCCTGAAGTTTCAACGCGTCTTCAGGACTATAATTTGATTCACCATGAAAAATAATATTTACAAGACTTTTTTTCGCTGCGCCTTTTTTTATTGAAAGATCGACTATACCATTTACTGGTCGTAAGCCGACATCCGTAAATTTGTTTGCTTTCGGAGTAGTGGGGAGGCTGGCAACATATGTTTCCAACAATGGCTTTATTCTATTTGTATCAATATTCCCAACAAAAGTAAAATGCCATCCGTATGGATTGCCAAACACATTTTTGTAAATAGACATTACGGTATCAAGACTTATTTTATCATACTCATCCGTTTTTGAAAATGCTCCGGCCCACGGGCTGTTATTGTATTCAACTTTTGAAAGTGTATCAGCGAAATACGCTTCGGGGTTGTCGGCAAGGTTTTTAACAAAACTTTTCTGTGTTGTGATATACGATTGAAATAATTTTTCATCTCTTCTGGGCTGCATAAAATATAAATACAGCAATTGGAAAAATGTTTCTAGGTCCTTTACACTGCTGCTACCCTGTATGCCTTCATCATAAGGATTCATATACGGCAGTACCCCAACAGTTTTACCTGCCATGAATTTTCTGAGGTCTATTGAAGACATGTCTTTCACACCCATTTCATCAACTATTGAAGTGGTATTTTCTGCATCCGCTTTCCTTTTCAGACCATAATTCATCGTGCCGCCCCAGCGCCATGAATCCATTTTTATTTCATCATTTTTAAAATCTGTGGGACGGAGGGTAACCGTTATTCCATTATTCAGCGCAAAATCGATGGTGCCCAGATTACCATTTGTTGACTCGGACACAATCTTACCCGGCGCAGGTATTGTGCTCATTAACGATGAGGCAACTGTTTTTTCTTCATAGGCTTTCACCGGAAGGTGATGGGCGGCAGCGACCATATCCAATAATTGCCGGTCGCCGGGTAATTTAGATTGATCTTTTTGAGGCGCAGTTATCAAGGCAAATATCCCTTGCGAGTTCTCCATTCTTGACGCCATGGCATTCACTTCTTGCAAGGTTATCGTCGGTAAAACCTGTTGGATAAATTTATAGCGGTTATCTATACCTGTAATTGGGTTTCCTGATAAAAAATTACTTATATAGCCTTGTACAAATCTATCGGACTCTGTTTTGTCTTTGTCCTTGAAGGATCGTTCTGTTTGGTTCAATAAACTACTTTTTGCTCTGTCGAGTTCAGACTGCAGAAATCCAAATTTACGCACTCCTTCAGTGGTGGTGATCAGGGCATCCACAGCTGCTTTCGCAGGTTTGTCTCCAAGAAATGCGAAAGAATTAAATGCCCGGTATCCTCTCAAAAAAGATCCAAAACCGGTATTGGCAAAAATAAATGGCGGGTCGGGCTGCTCTGTCAATTCGCGCAACCGTTGATTGATGATTGATGAAAACAATCCCTCTACGATGCTTTGGCGATAATCATTCCAGGTAACAACGGGTTTGTCCTTTTCAATATAATTGTATATCTGCAAAATGGTGTTGGTTTCTTCTTTATCAGTTAAGACCATACTTTCACTTACCGTTCTGTGCGCAATGGGAATGATCGCGGGTCGTTTCCTTTCGTTTGCCGGATTTTTAAAATGACCAAAGTGTTTTATGATTTCCTGTTCAGCAACCGCCGGATCAATGTCCCCTACAACAATCACTGCCTGGAGATCGGGCCGATACCACTCGCGATAAAAACGTTTGAGGGTCTTATATTTGAAATATCTTATCGTATCGTCTTTTCCGATAGGTAACCGCTCAGCATATTTGGAGCCATTCATTAATTTTGGAAAATATTTATTGCGCATTCTTTCATCAGCACCTTTGCCCAGACGCGATTCTTCCAGCACGACTCCTCTTTCTTTATTGATCTCCGTCGTATCGAGCATGGCATTCCCTGCCCAATCTTCCAAAATGGTAAACCCTTTTTCAATTTTATTATTGTCATCCGAAGGAATTGGCAAAATATAAACTGTTTCATCAAAGCCTGTGTAAGCATTTAAATCAGCACCAAATTCTACGCCTATGGATTGTAAATAATTCACCAATTCATTTTTGGGGAAATGTTCCAGTCCGTTAAAATTCATATGCTCCATCATGTGCGCGAGTCCTTGCTGGTCCTTGTCTTCGAGGACAGAACCTGCATTCACAACTAAACGGAGCTGAACTTTTTTTTCCGGCTTGAGATTTTTCCGGATATAATACGTTAATCCGTTTGGAAGTTTGCCAATTTTAATATTGGAGTCAACCGGAAGTTTATCCGTAAGCTTAAATTGTGAAAAAGCATACTGGACCAATAGAAACGCTAATATTGACAACATTACAGAACGCAAGGATAAAGCTGAGCTCATCGTGTATTTTTTGGTTGCAAATATAAATCAGTATTTGGGTGATTATATTGATTAAATGATTTTTAACTTACCGGCTTTAAATGAAGGTTGACCAGGAACCAATTGAACAGGATTTCGCCTGTGTTGGGATGATGGCTAATCATCCTATTGAATTGTGGTTCGCAAAAAGGATATTATGAAGATCAGGGTAAACAAAAAACTTAAAATATCTTTTTGTGTTATGGCTGTATGGTTTGTCTTGCACTCCGTTTATATTTGTATTGACGGGTTGCATAATGATAAAGGATATGCCGACGCAGAGATAGTTTTAGGTAACGAAGTTTATGCGGACAGCTCGGTATCACTTCCACTAAAAGGGAGGCTGGACAAAGCTTTGGAATTGTATGTAAATAAACGGGTGAAGAAAATCTTTGTCAGCGGCGGA
>DATGFZ010000071.1:0-2964 GCA_035308805.1 Puia sp.
TTGCCAATGCAAATGTTCCTGCAACAGGGGGGCCATTTGGATACAATGGTAATAATGGGACCTTTAATACAAATTTTAACGGACCCGCAAACAGCGGGACATATACGATCATTGCCGATTTTTTGAATTATCAGTACACCGTAACTTCGCAGTAAAGCATATTTTAGAATCTCTTGTTAAAAAGGCGTGTAAAACCCGCCTTTTTTTGTTCAGCTTTTTTCGAATGGTAATTGCTTCATTAAACTTGATCGCGTAATATGAAAAAGTTGTACCTCACATTCGGGATATGGATTCTTCTTTTTTTCGCGCACGCGCAGGAACTAACCGTAGTACCAAACTTTGCGGTCGATACCAGTTCTATTTCGATTGTTGTAGATTGTTCAAAAGGCAACCAGGGTTTGTTAAATTATGCAGATACAGGCGATGTTTATGTGCATGTCGGGGTGATCACCAACCTCAGCACCAGTTCTTCTGACTGGCGTTATGTGCCATTTACCTGGGGCACAACAAACGCTGCGGCGCACACCACGCCACTGGGCGCGAACAAATATGCATACACAATAAACAATGTCCGCAATTTTTTTGCGGTACCGGCAGGAGAAACGATTCTAAAAATCGCAGTTTTATTCCGTAACGGCAGCGGTTCACTCGTCCAGCGCAATAGCGATGGCAGCGATATGTACATTAATATTTACAACAATGGCTTTGCTGCTAAATTTATTCAACCCCCGTATCAGCCAATGTATACACCCGTCCCCGAACCGATAATAAAATCAATCGGGAATATGATCCCAGTAACATTTATTTCGAATCAAAATGCCTCATTGCATGTATATTTCAACGGAAATCAAATCGCAGCTGGAACTGGGATTGATTCGATTTCTTCATCCATAACCATTACTGCTACCGGAAACCAGCAGATTATTGCTACTGCAAATAATGGTTCAGTTATCGTTGCGGATACTATTAATTTTTATGTTGGTGGCGCCACGACCTTCTCCCCCCTCCCATCCGGCGTTGCGGAAGGCGTAAATTATCTTCCGGGGGACACTTCCGTTATATTAGTATTTTTCGCCCCACAAAAAAATAAAATAATTGTTGTTGGCGATTTCAATAACTGGACACAATCAGCATCGTACCAGATGAATGAAACGCCAGATAGTAATTATTTCTGGATTGAGATTTCCGGATTAACACCGACAACGGAATATGCTTATCAATATGTGATCGACGATTCCCTGGTTCTCGCGGACTATAACTCAGAAAAAGTACTTGATAAAAGCGTTGATGCTTCAATTTCTCCGGTTACCTATCCAAATTTAAAATCATTTCCGTCAGGCGCTGCCGGAACGCTTGCGGGTATAATTCAAACGTCAAAACCACCGTACAACTGGCAATCAACAAATTTTTCGAGACCGGCAAATAATAATTTGAGAATATATGAATTGTGGTTGGGAGAATTTCTGTCTGCCGCCAACTGGCTAACGTTGACGGACACATTGAGTTATCTGAAATCATTGGGCATTAACGCAATTGAAGTGATGCCTCTGTCAAATTTTGAAGGAATTTCCAGTTGGGGCTATAATCCCAACTTTTATTTTGCTCCTGATAAAGTGTATGGAACAGAAATGGCACTCAAACAATTCATTGATGCATGCCACCAAAACGGGATGGCTGTCATTATGGACATGGTCCTCAATCATTCTTTCGGAAGTTCTCCGATGGTGCAGATGTACTGGGATGCCAAGGATAATGTTCCTGCTGCAAACAGTCCGTGGTTCAGTCAATATTATACGCATGACTATGATGTGGGATATCAATTTAATAATTCTAACCAGGCTACTCAAAATTTCCGGGAACGCGTAATCGCCTATTGGTTGAAAAATTATCACATTGATGGTTACCGGTTCGATCTCGCAACGGGATTTACAAAAGTAAATTCATGCACCAACAATGGAACCAGTTGCAATGATGCATTATGGGACGCTTATGATACAACACGAATAAATATCTGGAATAGTTTGTACGCAGCGGAACAAGCTGCATCGCCAGGAAGCTATTGCATACTGGAAATGTTTTCTGAAAATCCTGAAAGAGCGGTGTATGCAAATAACGGAATGATGGTGTGGAATAATATGAGTTATAATTATCAGCAGGCAACAATGGGATACACGACAGGTTGGGATTTAAGCGGATCGACCGCAGCAGGCGCAGGAGTGCCTCAACAAGGTTTGTTGAATTACCAGGAGAGTCATGATGAAGAAAGGCTGATGTATAAAAATGAACAATACGGAAACAGCAGCGGCTCTTATACAGTAAAAGATACGGCTACTGGTTTGGTGAGAAATGAAATGGCAACTGCATTTTGGGCAATGATGCCGGGTCCTAAAATGCTTTTTGAATTTGGTGAATTGGGATTTGATTATTCTATAAACTGGTGTACCAACGGGACCGTTGATGCAAGCGGCTCCTGTCGCTTGGTCCAAAAGCCGGCGAGATGGGATTACTTGCAAAATCCGGGAAGGAAACATTTGCATGATGTATACGCTTCATTGCTCAATCTGCAAAATGATTATCCGCAATTAGCAACATCAACACCCGTTTATTCTTTAAACAATGCCTTTAAAACGTTACAAGTGTCAGATTCTGCGATAAGCGTCACCGTTATAGGAAATTTTGACGTTATTTCTTCATCTGCAGGGGTAACATTTCAAAATCCGGGAATATGGTATAATTATTTAGGATCTGACTCAATTGTGGCAACCGGAAACATCCAAAACATTACGCTTAATCCCGGAGATTACAAAGTGTACATCAACAAAAAAATAAAGGATACCACTACCGGAACGGTAAATGACACAAGCCATATTAATGGCATAAAGATTTATCCAAGTCCGGTTACAAGCAGCAATTCAGTCATTGCTTATACATTATCATCGCAAGATGACGTGTCACTTTCTCTAT